>NZ_OKRA01000009.1 GCF_900290265.1 Clostridium cagae | reverse complement strand
GACATGGCGCCACCAGCAAGAGCAGAAGCAATACCGCCAGCAATAGCACCAAACATAAATCACCTCACTTAAGTGGCTGGAGACAAATAATCTCTTTAATAACCTGATTCAGCGAAACCAATCCGCGGCATTTAGTAGCGGTAAAGTTAGACCAAACCATGAAACCAACATAAACATTATTGCCCGGCGTACGGGGAAGGACGTCAATAGTCACACAGTCCTTGACGGTATAATAACCACCATCATGGCGACCATCCAAAGGATAAACATCATAGGCAGTCGGGAGGGTAGTCGGAACCGAAGAAGACTCAAAGCGAACCAAACAGGCAAAAAATTTAGGGTCGGCATCAAAAGCAATATCAGCACCAACAGAAACAACCTGATTAGCGGCGTTGACAGATGTATCCATCTGAATGCAATGAAGAAAACCACCATTACCAGCATTAACCGTCAAACTATCAAAATATAACGTTGACGATGTAGCTTTAGGTGTCTGTAAAACAGGTGCCGAAGAAGCTGGAGTAACAGAAGTGAGAACCAGCTTATCAGAAAAAAAGTTTGAATTATGGCGAGAAATAAAAGTCTGAAACATGATTAAACTCCTAAGCAGAAAACCTACCGCGCTTCGCTTGGTCAACCCCTCAGCGGCAAAAATTAAAATTTTTACCGCTTCGGCGTTATAACCTCACACTCAATCTTTTATCACGAAGTCATGATTGAATCGCGAGTGGTCGGCAGATTGCGATAAACGGTCACATTAAATTTAACCTGACTATTCCACTGCAACAACTGAACGGACTGGAAACACTGGTCATAATCATGGTGGCGAATAAGTACGCGTTCTTGCAAATCACCAGAAGGCGGTTCCTGAATGAATGGGAAGCCTTCAAGAAGGTGATAAGCAGGAGAAACATACGAAGGCGCATAACGATACCACTGACCCTCAGCAATCTTAAACTTCTTAGACGAATCACCAGAACGGAAAACATCCTTCATAGAAATTTCACGCGGCGGCAAGTTGCCATACAAAACAGGGTCGCCAGCAATATCGGTATAAGTCAAAGCACCTTTAGCGTTAAGGTACTGAATCTCTTTAGTCGCAGTAGGCGGAAAACGAACAAGCGCAAGAGTAAACATAGTGCCATGCTCAGGAACAAAGAAACGCGGCACAGAATGTTTATAGGTCTGTTGAACACGACCAGAAAACTGGCCTAACGACGTTTGGTCAGTTCCATCAACATCATAGCCAGATGCCCAGAGATTAGAGCGCATGACAAGTAAAGGACGGTTGTCAGCGTCATAAGAGGTTTTACCTCCAAATGAAGAAATAACATCATGGTAACGCTGCATGAAGTAATCACGTTCTTGGTCAGTATGCAAATTAGCATAAGCAGCTTGCAGACCCATAATGTCAATAGATGTGGTAGAAGTCGTCATTTGGCGAGAAAGCTCAGTCTCAGGAGGAAGCGGAGCAGTCCAAATGTTTTTGAGATGGCAGCAACGGAAACCATAACGAGCATCATCTTGATTAAGCTCATTAGGGTTAGCCTCGGTACGGTCAGGCATCCACGGCGCTTTAAAATAGTTGTTATAGATATTCAAATAACCCTGAAACAAATGCTTAGGGATTTTATTGGTATCAGGGTTAATCGTGCCAAGAAAAGCGGCATGGTCAATATAACCAGTAGTGTTAACAGTCGGGAGAGGAGTGGCATTAACACCATCCTTCATGAACTTAATCCACTGTTCACCATAAACGTGACGATGAGGGACATAAAAAGTAAAAATGTCTACAGTAGAGTCAATAGCAAGGCCACGACGCAATGGAGAAAGACGGAGAGCGCCAACGGCGTCCATCTCGAAGGAGTCGCCAGCGATAACCGGAGTAGTTGAAATGGTAATAAGACGACCAATCTGACCAGCAAGGAAGCCAAGATGGGAAAGGTCATGCGGCATACGCTCGGCGCCAGTTTGAATATTAGACATAATTTATCCTCAAGTAAGGGGCCGAAGCCCCTGCAATTAAAATTGTTGACCACCTACATACCAAAGACGAGCGCCTTTACGCTTGCCTTTAGTACCTCGCAACGGCTGCGGACGACCAGGGCGAGCGCCAGAACGTTTTTTACCTTTAGACATTACATCACTCCTTCTGCACGTAATTTTTGACGCACGTTTTCTTCTGCGTCAGTAAGAACGTCAGTGTTTCCTGCGCGTACACGCAAGGTAAACGCGAACAATTCAGCGGCTTTAACCGGACGCTCGACGCCATTAATAATGTTTTCCGTAAATTCAGCGCCTTCCATGATGAGACAGGCCGTTTGAATGTTGACGGGATGAACATAATAAGCAATGACGGCAGCAATAAACTCAACAGGAGCAGGAAAGCGAGGGTATCCTACAAAGTCCAGCGTACCATAAACGCAAGCCTCAACGCAGCGACGAGCACGAGAGCGGTCAGTAGCAATCCAAACTTTGTTACTCGTCAGAAAATCGAAATCATCTTCGGTTAAATCCAAAACGGCAGAAGCCTGAATGAGCTTAATAGAGGCCAAAGCGGTCTGGAAACGTACGGATTGTTCAGTAACTTGACTCATGATTTCTTACCTATTAGTGGTTGAACAGCATCGGACTCAGATAGTAATCCACGCTCTTTTAAAATGTCAACAAGAGAATCTCTACCATGAACAAAATGTGACTCATATCTAAACCAGTCCTTGACGAACGTGCCAAGCATATTAAGCCACTTCTCCTCATCCAACGCGTCAGTTTTTGACAGAATCGTTAGTTGATGGCGAAAGGTCGCAAAGTAAGAGCTTCTCGAGCTGCGCAAGGATAGGTCGAATTTTCTCATTTTCCGCCAGCAGTCCACTTCGATTTAATTCGTAAACAAGCAGTAGTAATTCCTGCTTTATCAAGATAATTTTTCGACTCATCAGAAATATCCGAAAGTGTTAACTTCTGCGTCATGGAAGCGATAAAACTCTGCAGGTTGGATACGCCAATCATTTTTATCGAAGCGCGCATAAATTTGAGCAGATTTGTCGTCACAGGTTGCGCCGCCAAAACGTCGGCTACAGTAACTTTTCCCAGCCTCAATCTCATCTCTCTTTTTGCGTTCTGCTTCAATATCTGGTTGAACGGCGTCGCGTCGTAACCCAGCTTGGTAAGTTGGATTAAGCACTCCGTGGACAGATTTGTCATTGTGAGCATTTTCATCCCGAAGTTGCGGCTCATTCTGATTCTGAACAGCTTCTTGGGAAGTAGCGACAGCTTGGTTTTTAGTGAGTTGTTCCATTCTTTAGCTCCTAGACCTTTAGCAGCAAGGTCCATATCTGACTTTTTGTTAACGTATTTAGCCACATAGAAACCAACAGCCATATAACTGGTAGCTTTAAGCGGCTCACCTTTAGCATCAACAGGCCACAACCAACCAGAACGTGAAAAAGCGTCCTGCGTGTAGCGAACTGCGATGGGCATACTGTAACCATAAGGCCACGTATTTTGCAAGCTATTTAACTGGCGGCGATTGCGTACCCGACGACCAAAATTAGGGTCAACGCTACCTGTAGGAAGTGTCCGCATAAAGTGCACCGCATGGAAATGAAGACGGCCATTAGCTGTACCATACTCAGGCACACAAAAATACTGATAGCAGTCGGCGTGTGAATCATTAGCCTTGCGACCCTCGGCAGCAAGAACCATACGACCAATATCACGAAAATAGTCACGCAAAGCATTGGGATTATCATAAAACGCCTCTAATCGGTCGTCAGCCAACGTGAGAGTGTCAAAAACGATAAACCAACCATCAGCATGAGCCTGTCGCATTGCATTCATCAAACGCTGAATAGCAAAGCCTCTACGCGATTTCATAGTGGAGGCCTCCAGCAATCTTGAACACTCATCCTTAATACCTTTCTTTTTGGGGTAATTATACTCATCGCGAATATCCTTAAGAGGGCGTTCAGCAGCCAGCTTGCGGCAAAACTGCGTAACCGTCTTCTCGTTCTCTAAAAACCATTTTTCGTCCCCTTCGGGGCGGTGGTCTATAGTGTTATTAATATCAAGTTGGGGGAGCACATTGTAGCATTGTGCCAATTCATCCATTAACTTCTCAGTAACAGATACAAACTCATCACGAACGTCAGAAGCAGCCTTATGGCCGTCAACATACATATCACCATTATCGAACTCAACGCCCTGCATACGAAAAGACAGAATCTCTTCCAAGAGCTTGATGCGGTTATCCATCTGCTTATGGAAGCCAAGCATTGGGGATTGAGAAAGAGTAGAAATGCCACAAGCCTCAATAGCAGGTTTAAGAGCCTCGATACGCTCAAAGTCAAAATAATCAGCGTGACATTCAGAAGGGTAATAAGAACGAACCATAAAAAAGCCTCCAAGATTTGGAGGCATGAAAACATACAATTGGGAGGGTGTCAATCCTGACGGTTATTTCCTAGACAAATTAGAGCCAATACCATCAGCTTTACCGTCTTTCCAGAAATTGTTCCAAGTATCGGCAACAGCTTTATCAATACCATGAAAAATATCAACCACACCAGAAGCAGCATCAGTGACGACATTAGAAATATCCTTTGCAGTAGCGCCAATATGAGAAGAGCCATACCGCTGATTCTGCGTTTGCTGATGAACTAAGTCAACCTCAGCACTAACCTTGCGAGTCATTTCTTTGATTTGGTCATTGGTAAAATACTGACCAGCCGTTTGAGCTTGAGTAAGCATTTGGCGCATAATCTCGGAAACCTGCTGTTGCTTGGAAAGATTGGTGTTTTCCATAATAGACGCAACGCGAGCAGTAGACTCCTTCTGTTGATAAGCAAGCATCTCATTTTGTGCATATACCTGGTCTTTCGTATTCTGGCGTGAAGTCGCCGACTGAATGCCAGCAATCTCTTTTTGAGTCTCATTTTGCATCTCGGCAATCTCTTTCTGATTGTCCAGTTGCATTTTAGTAAGCTCTTTTTGATTCTCAAATCCGGCGTCAACCATACCAGCAGAGGAAGCATCAGCACCAGCACGCTCCCAAGCATTAAGCTCAGGAAATGCAGCAGCAAGATAATCACGAGTATCCTTTCCTTTATCAGCGGCAGACTTGCCACCAAGTCCAACCAAATCAAGCAACTTATCAGAAACGGCAGAAGTGCCAGCCTGCAACGTACCTTCAAGAAGTCCTTTACCAGCTTTAGCCATAGCACCAGAAACAAAACTAGGGACGGCCTCATCAGGGTTAGGAACATTAGAGCCTTGAATGGCAGATTTAATACCAGCATCACCCATGCCTACAGTATTGTTATCGGTAGCAAGCACATCACCTTGAATGCCACCGGAGGCGGCTTTTTGACCGCCTCCAAACAATTTAGACATGGCGCCACCAGCAAGAGCAGAAGCAATACCGCCAGCAATAGCACCAAACATAAATCACCTCACTTAAGTGGCTGGAGACAAATAATCTCTTTAATAACCTGATTCAGCGAAACCAATCCGCG
>NZ_OKRA01000008.1 GCF_900290265.1 Clostridium cagae | reverse complement strand
CATCGCTCGACTTGCATGTGTTAGGCACGCCGCCAGCGTTCGTCCTGAGCCAGGATCAAACTCTCAATAAAAAGTTTAATCTTGACTTACTCAAATAAAGAATTGCTGGTTTATTTTAATGTTTCTTGATTTCTGTTCAATTTTCAAAGACCAAATTTTCATTGTTGATTTTCTGTCAACTTTTGTTTTATCATGTCACCCTTAAGCGACTTCATCAGTATAACATTTTGTTACTTTTCTGTCAACATTTTTCTTTTAAAAAATTTTCTTTATTTTTACTCTTAAGCTCTGCTTAAAGAGAAATTAAATTATTTTTTAAATTTGTTAACGTGTCTTAACGACGTGTTTTATAATATCATCTCAAAAAACAATTGTCAACACTATTTTTAAAGTTTTTTATTATTTAAATAAAAAAGTACTTTTGCCACGCTTATTCAATTGAAAGTGAAAAATTGAAAATTGAGATTTGGGGTTTAAAGCCAAAGGCCTTTTAAAACACAATATTCTAAAAGTTATCTACAAATTTTTTAATAATATAAATTCCTAAAGAATAAAAAATGCCTATATCCTAAGCAGTTCTTATACTGCAAAGTCTACAGGCATTATTATTTATATATTAATATCTTTATTATTAATATCTTTATTATTAATGTTTTTACAAAATCCTTAGTATAAAATACTACATTAAAATATTAACACTACGCTTAAAAAATCATTTTTAAAGATATTCTTTTTTCATAACTACTAGAGGATATAAACTAGATCCTATAAGTTTTTCTCCATCTTTAACCTTTATTCCCTTATCTGTAATTACACTATCTAATAAAGTGTTATCTTCTATAATACTATCTTGCATTACTACACAGTTTTTCAATTTTGCATCTTTACCTACAAAAACTCTTCTTCCTATAACGCAATTTTCTACTTCACCTTCTATATAGCATCCATTAGCTATTATAGAATTCTTGACATTACTAGTGTCTGTATAATGTGTTGGCGCCTCATCTTTCGCTTTTGTATATATTCCCCTATCTTCTCTAAATATTTCTTTACTCATCTTTCTATTTAATAATTTCATATTGCTATCATATAATGTTTTTATAGAATTTATACAATTTAGTTCGCCATCAAATTTATATGCCCCTACTCTTAAACTGTCTAAATTATCATGTATAAAGCTTTTAACTTTTTTATACATTCCACTAACTAAGCAATCTTGAACTATATCTATAAACAAACTAGTTTTTAATACATAAACTTCCATACTTATATTAATGTTATTGTCTCTACCTACATTTTCACCAATACTTACAACTTCATCTAAATCATCAAAATTTACTACATCACATCCCACAAATGATTTTTTACCATCATTTATTTTTTTGTATACCATTGTTATATCATGTCCACTCTTTTTGTGATAGTCAATTACTTCTTGATAATCTATATTACAAAGCATATAAGATGGTGTTAATAACAAATATTCCTTATGACTACGCTTAAAAAATTCTATATTTTCTGAAAAATTATGAACATCTTCATACACTGGATCTACTTCACAAAAATTAAATACTCTTAATCCATTTTGATTTCTATGCAAATCCCATGGTCTACCATTAGTTAAATGATCAATTAGTGATCTAGACTTATTTTTTGTAAAAATTCCAATACTCTCTATACCTGAATTTGTCATATTTGATAATACGAAATCTATAATTCTATATCTTCCTGCTATAGGGACTGATGCAAGTGGTCTATTTATTACTAGTTCTCCCATTTTTGTTTCGTTTTCATCTAAATTTATTATTCCAACACAATCATTCATCTCTTTTTCCCTCAACTTTCCTTATACCGCCTTGTTATTTTTCATGATACTACCCATTTTTACCTCTTCTTTGGCAGCAACAATTTCAATTTCATCACCTGTGCCTATTACACAGTCTTTTCTTATCACAGCATCATTTCCAATTATAGCTTTTTCAATTATCACATTATCTCCAATTTTAGCGTTTGTCATAATAACAGAGTCTTTTATTATTGTATTTTTACCAACTTGTACACCTTGGAATAAAACTGAATTTTGTACCGTTCCATTAACAGTGCATCCTTCAACTATAAGTGAATTAGTAACCTTAGCATTTTCGCCAATATATTGTGCTGGTCTTACTGGATTTGTTGAATATATTCTCCAATCTTGATCATGTAAATTAAGTTTATTGTCAGACTTTAATAAGTCCATATTTGCTTGCCAAAGGCTTTCAATAGTTCCAACGTCTTTCCAATATCCTTCAAATGGATAAGCAACCATTTTGCCACCATCATTTAGCATTGATGGTATTATATCTTTACCAAAGTCATTACTTGAACCTTTATTAGCTTCATCATTTCTTAAATATTTCTTTAATGTTTTCCAATTAAATATATATATACCCATAGATGCTAAATTACTTTTAGGTATTTTAGGTTTTTCCTCAAATTCATATATGGACATATCATCTCTAGTGTTCATTATTCCAAAACGACTAGCTTCATTTACTGGAACTTCAATTACTCCAATAGTGGCATCTGCATTCTTTTCCTTATGGAATTCTAACATCTTTGTATAATTCATTTTATATATATGATCACCTGATAGTATAAGTACATACTCTGGATCATATCTGTCAACAAATTCTATATTTTGATAAATTGCATTTGCTGTTCCTTTATACCAATTTCCACCCTTTTCTTCTTGGTATGGTGGTAATATGCTTACGCCACCATCTTTTCTATCTAAATCCCAAGGTAGCCCTATTCCTATGTGTGCATTTAATTCTAAAGGCTTATATTGTGTCAAAACTCCCACTGTATAAATCCCTGAATTTGCACAATTACTCAAAGGAAAATCAATTATTCTATACTTTCCTCCAAATGGCACTGCTGGTTTAGCTAACTTCTTGGTCAATACTCCTAATCTTGAACCTTGGCCCCCTGCTAATATCATAGCCACAATTTCCGTATTTCCCATAAATATCTCCTCTCTTTTTCCCCTTAAATTATCATATATTCACGACATAACTCTTATAAATCTTCTTTAAACAAAATATCCATATTTATTTACATATTTATTTAGATAATATTAAAAAATTATATGGTGATAAGTTGATATCAGCCTTATCAAAATCTATAGTTTTATTACTAAATAATTCGCTATATACACCTTCAAATTCAAATTTATTTAAGTTTTTATGCAATCCTGAATTATTTAATACTACTATTATGTTTTTTCCTTCATATGTTCTTTTTAATACACATATGTTCACATCCATATCAAATATCTTTAAATTACCTTTTCTTAAAACTTCTTCTTTTTTTCTTATATTTATTATCTTAGAGTAAAATTTTAATATCTCTTGATTTTCATTATTCCATGGATAAGCCTTTCTGTTTTCAGGATCTTTTCCACCATTTAACCCCGCTTCATCTCCATAATAAATTACCGGTACCCCTGGTAATGTCATTTGAAAAACTATTATTAATTTAAGTAAATATAAATTTCCATCTAATATTGTTAAAATTCTTTCAGTATCATGTGTACCTATAACATTCATATTAGAATTAAAAATTTCTCTTGGATAATTCTCATATAAAGACATTATTCTTCTTTTTAGTTTCTCAGAAGTTATATACCCTTTAACAAAATTTATTAAATATTCTCTTAACGGATAATTAGTGACTGAATCTAATTCTTTGCCAAACAAATATTTTCTTCGTTTTGAATAACTTATTTTATTAGAAGCATCCTCCCAAACTTCTCCTATAAGCACACTATCATTATTAATTTCTTTCATTCTTTTTTTAAAAATCTCTATAAATTTATCTGGTAATTCATCAGCAACGTTTAATCTCCACCCACTTGCACCTAAATTCATCCATTTTTCAATTATAGATCCCTTTTTATTTACGATATAATCTAGATAACTCTCTTCAAGTTCATTTACATTAGGTCTATTATCTATTCCCCACCAAGATTCATATTGATAAGGATAAGTTATGAATTTATACCAATTGTAATACTTTGAATTAGGAGATTGATATGCACCAACTTCATCATAATTTCCATACTTATTAAAATATCTACTATCAGATCCAGTATTGCTGAATACTCCGTCTAATATAATTCTTATTCCTTTACTGTGTGCTATATTACATAATTTTGAAAATTCTTCGTTAGTTCCAAACATTTCATCTATAATTTCATAATCACCAACATCGTATTTGTGACAACTAGAAGATTTAAATATTGGACTTAGATATATGATATTAGCACCTAAAGATTTTATATAATCTAACTTTTTTATTATTCCATTTAGATTTCCACCATAAAAATCCCATCTCAAAATTCTTCCCATATTATCTTTTATATACATTGGATCATCATCCCATGTAGCATATAAAAAAGAATTTTTCTTTGGTTTATTTATGTTGTTATCTTCATTTCCATTACAAAATCTATCAACAAATATCTGATATATAACACCATCTTTATACCATTTTGGTACTTCAATTTTTTCATATACAGTTACTTCATATGGCAAAGGATCATTATTATATACTTGTCCTTCTCCGCCTAATCTTTCATCATTATTTCCATAATAAATTCTCTTATAACCATCTATTAAAATAAAATAATACCTTAGTAGTCCTGATTTATTAGATGTATCTATTTCTACTGAGTATTTATAATTTCCATCATTTAAATATTCTTTTTGCATTTCTAATAAGCTATTCTCATTATTGAAATCAGTTAATTCAAGAGCTACTAATAAATCTTTATTAACTATAATCGATAATTTTATAACTTGACCAATTTCAACTGCCCCGAAAGGCTTCTTGAAATTCTTATCTCTAGAATTGTATATCACTTTTATTTCATCCATAAATTAGTCCTTCCTATAAGGCATTAAATAAATAGCTAGTCATTATGTTAGTTTATTTCATGAGCTATTTCTTCATTGGAATCTGCTAATATCACAACTATTCGCAGAACCCAAGTCATTGTATTTCATAAAATATCCGTCATATCTTTAACTTGTTATTTATTTTTATATGCCTAAGTTCTTATAAATAACTTCAGATCCCCAGATTCCAGTTGCATATTGTTCAATAGTTCTATCAGATGAAAATATTCCTGAGTGTGATATGTTTATTCCACATATCTTATTCCACATATTTTTATCTCTATAAAGCATATCTATTTTATCCTGTGCTTTTAAATAAGAATCAAAATCTTTTAATACAAAGAATTCATCATTATAATTTATTAAATTTTGATATAAAGTTTTGAATCTTTGCTTGTCATTATGATATTTTCCATTAGTTAAATCATTAATAACATTCTTAATTCTTGAGTCATTATTATACATTTCTAATGAACTATACCCTCCATTTTTATAGTAACTTAAGACTTCATCTGCCTCTAATCCAAAAATAACGATATTGTCTTCTCCAACTTCATCTTTAATTTCTATATTGGCTCCATCAAGTGTTGCTACTGTAATAGCTCCATTCATCATAAATTTCATATTTGAAGTTCCTGAAGCTTCTTTAGTTGTTGTTGAAATTTGTTCACTTACATCTGCTCCTGGAACAATTTCTTCAGCTAAAGATACATCATAGTTTTCCATAAATACTACTTTCATTTTCTTATTAACTCTTGGATCATTATTCACTTTATTTGCAATATTATTTATAAGCTCAATAATATTTTTTGCTAAATAATATCCTGGCGCAGCTTTTCCACCAAATATAAATGTTCTTGGATAAACATCTAAATTAGGATTATCAATTAACTTATTATATAAATCCATTATTCTTAAACAATTTAAGGCTTGTCTCTTATATGCATGTATTCGCTTTACTTGAACATCAAATATAGAGTTAGGATCAACTACAATGCCCTCATTATCCAATATTGTTTTTGCAAGTTTTTTCTTATTTTCAAGCTTTATCTTGCCTAACTCATCTAAAACATTCTTATCATCTAAATGTTTTTGAAAATTTTCTAAGTCTAGTGGGTGCTTTATAAATCCGTCTCCTATTGTATCTGAAAGTAATCTTGTTAAATCAGGATTACACTTTAATAACCATCTTCTATGAGTTATACCATTTGTTTTATTATTAAATTTTTTTGGATACAAGTAGTAAAAATCTTTCATTTCTTTTTTCTTTAATATATCAGTATGAAGTTTTGCTACCCCATTAACACTATGGCTGCCTACTATAGCAAGGTTAGCCATTCTTATTTGTCCTTCTCCAATTATGGCCATATTTGATATCTTAGCTTCTTGACCTTGGAATTTAACTTTTAGCTCTTCACAATATCTTCTATTTATTTCTTCAACTATCATGAATATTCTAGGAAGTAATTTCTTGAACATATCAATAGGCCATTTCTCTAAAGCCTCTGATAAAATAGTATGATTTGTATACGATATGGTATTTTCAGTTATTCTCCATGCATCATCCCAATTTAATTCCTCTTCATCAAGCAATATTCTCATAAGCTCTGGTATGGCAAGAGTTGGGTGAGTATCATTTATATGAATAGCTATTTTTTCTGCAAAATCTGGTATCTTTCCACCATGTTTTTTAAAATGCCTTATTATACTTTGTATTCCTGCTGACACAAAAAAGTATTGTTGCTTTAATCTAAGCATTTTTCCTTCATAAAATGAATCTTCAGGATAAAGAACCTGTGATATGGCCTCAACTGAATTTTTATATTGAAGAGCTTGTAAAAAATCACCTCTATTAAACGAAGAAAAATCAAATTCATTAGATAATGGTTCTGCACTCCAAAGTCTTAAGGTATTTACTATTTCATTTTTGAAGCCAACAACTGGAGTATCGTATGGTATTGCTAATATAGGTTCATAATCTGCATGAACAAAATTTAATCTACCATTTTTCTCTTCTACTTTAATTTCTCCACCAAATTTAACAATTTCAGATTTATTAGTTTTCCTTTTTTCCCATACATTACCTTCCTTTAACCAGTTATCAGACACTTCAACTTGTTTTCCATCAATAATTTTTTGTTCAAAAAAACCATATTTATATCTAATTCCACATCCATGACCAGGTATATTTAATGATGCCATTGAATCTAAAAAACATGCAGCAAGTCTACCTAACCCTCCATTACCAAGACCTTGATCTTCTTCTAAATTTTCTAAGTCTTTTAAATTTATATTAAGCTCTTCTAAAGCCTCTTTACAAATATCTCTTATTCCAATATTTAATAGAGAATTACCTAATAATCTTCCAAGTAAAAATTCCATTGAAAAATAATAAACTTGTTTTTCACCTGTTTTATTATATTTTTTATTTGTTTTAAGCCATGTCCTCGTTACATAATCTCTTACCAAACTTCCTAAAGCTTCGTATTTTTGTTGGTTTGTTCCTTCCTTCAATTCTATTCCGTGCATTTCTAAAAATTTATTTACATATGCTTTTTTGAATGTTTTTTTATCCATTTCTATCATCATTACCCCTCCTTTAGAAAAATTATTAGATTATCTATAGCTTAATTCTTTGTACATATTTAAATATTCATCTGCTGATTTGCTCCAACTATTATTAGAATTCATAGCATTTTTCACAAGGTTTGACCACTTGTTTTTATCATAATAAATTTTTAAAGCGTACTCTATTATATGGAGTAATTCATCTGCGTTATAATTATAAAAACTAAATCCATTACCTTCACCTGTATACTCATTGTAAGCTCTAATTGTATCTTTCAAACCGCCAGTTTCTCTTACTATTGGTATACTTCCGTATCTAAGAGCTATGAGTTGTCCTAAGCCACAAGGTTCAAATAATGATGGCATTAAAAACATATCTGATGCGGCATATGCTTTATGAGCCAAATTATTGTCAAATCTAATATTTGCTGAGACCTTATTTCCATATTTATAATCTAACCACTTAAAATGATCTTCATAATGTTTATCTCCAGTTCCAACAATAACTAATTGAATATCATTTTGTAATAATCTCTCTGAAATATGCACTAATAAATCTAAACCTTTTTGACTCGTTAATCTTGTTACCATTGCAATCATAGGTATATTTTCATTAACACTTAACCCTAGTTCTGATTGTAAATTTCTTTTATTTTCATATTTATCATTTATATTATTTACATCATAATTTTTATTTATTAAACTATCATTTTTAGGATTAAATTCATCATAATCTATTCCATTTAATATTCCTCTTAACATATAAGATTTTTCTCTTAATAGCCAATCTAGTCTTTCTCCAAACTCTGGAGTTTTTATTTCTTCTGCGTAGCTGTAGCTAACAGTTGTTATCATATCTGAGTAATTTATAGCACCCTTCATAAAGCCTACACCGTCATCAAATTTCAAATTAGTATTTGTATATTGTTCATAATCATATCCAAACAGTTCTGGTAATATAACTGGATCAAATACTCCTTGGAAAGCTATATTGTGAATTGAAAATACTGATTTTATATCCCAATAAAACATATCTTTTCTCATATATTCCAATTTCAATAAAACTGGTATCATCCCAGTTTGCCAATCATTACAATGAATTACATTTGGTTTCCAATCCAATTGTTTTATCATGTCTAGTACTGCTCTATCAAAAAATGCAAATCTTTCAGCATCATCATAATGACCATACATTCCACCTCTAGAAAAATAGTATTCATTATCCACAAAATAATAAATTACGCCATCATATTCATACTCTAATATTCCACAATATTGATTGCGCCATCCAACATCTACGTTAAACCACTTATTAAATCTGAGTTTATTTTTTAGTTCATTGTTTATTTCTCTATATTTAGGTATAACAACTCTAACATCTACACCTTTTCTTGCTAATTCCTTAGGTAACGCTCCAGCTACATCACCTAACCCCCCACTTTTTATAAACGGATGTGCTTCTGATGCTACAAATAAAACTCTCATACTTCTTCCCCCTAAATTCTTAACTTATATTGATTATTTAGTTATTTCTAATATTTTTTTCATAGCGTACTTTACACTATCCTTTGAAAAATACTCATCTATTTTTAATAACAAACTAACACAATCTTCATAAATATCTAATTATTTTATATCCTCAATTTTATCTAATAACTCATCTCTATCTATCTCTGCTATTTCAGTCACTTTCTTCATAAAAGTTTTTTCTTCAACATCTTTATATATAGATTTTATTTTTAGCACTAATGTTGCCATAGGAGGTACTTTAATTTGTAATGAATATGGTTGATTGTGATATTCCAATTTTTCTGATATTAATGTTTCACCCATAACTTGTCCTGAACCACCATACTTACTATCATCTGTATTAAATACTTCTTCATATTCACCTAAAAATGGAACACCAATTTTATAGTCATAATATACAATTGGAGTAAAATTACTAATAAAAATTAAAGTATCATTGTCATCTTTACTTCTTCTTATAAACTCAAGTATACTTTGAGAATTGTTATCTGCATCAATCCAGGTAAAACCTTTTTCATCATGATCTAATTCCCAAAGTGCTTTATTATCTATATAAAAATGATTTAAATCTTTAAAGAAAACTTGTGTCTGTCTATGCATATCATATTTATCTATTAAAAACCACTCTAATTCTTCATATTCTCTCCACTCTATAAATTGTCCAAATTCACATCCCATAAATAATAACTTTTTACCTGGGTGTCCCATCATATAAGATGAAAACAATCTTAAGCCAGAAAACTTATTCCAATAATCTCCCCACATTTTATCAACCAATGATTTTTTACCATGTACTACTTCATCATGTGATATTGGTAATATAAAATTCTCTGAATAATTGTACATCATTGAAAAAGTTACTTTATCATGGTTGAATTTTCTATATATAGGATCTACTTTTATATATTCTAAAGTATCGTTCATCCATCCCATATTCCATTTAAAATTAAATCCTAATGATTCTCCATTATTAGATTTACTAACATTAGGCCATGATGTTGATTCCTCTGCAATCATTAATATATTAGAATCTTCCGCTTTAACAGCCTTGTTTAATTGTTTTAAAAACTCTATACCTTCTAAATTTGCATTTCCTCCAAATTGATTAGGCTCCCATTCACCTTCTTCTTTACCATAATCTAAGTAAAGAATACTTGATACAGCATCAACTCTAATTCCATCTATATGAAATTCTCTTATCCAATACAGAGCATTTGATATTAAGTAACTACGAACTTCTGGTTTTCCTAAATCAAAATTACAAGTTCCCCAACCACAATTTTCTGATCTCCATTCTTCGCTATACTCATATGTTGTAGTTCCATCAAATTTATATAGCCCATGAGAATCTTTACAAAAATGTCCTGGAACCCAGTCAATTATTACACCAATTTCTTCATCATGTAACTTTTCTATAAGCATTTTTAAACCATTTAAATCTCCATATCTACTTGTTGGAGAATAATATCCAGTTCCTTGATATCCCCAAGATGCATCTAATGGATGTTCACCAAGTGGCATCAATTCAACGTAAGTATAACCCATATCTTTAAGATATTTTGGTAAAATTTCACTCAACTGCGCATATGTTAAAAATTCTCCCTCTTCGTTTCGTTTCCATGAACCTAAATGCATTTCATATATATTCATTGGGATTTCATATATATTTAATTTATTTCTTTTACTCATCCATTTTTTATCATTCCATTTAAACTTATCTAATTCAAACACTATTGATGCAGTCTTAGGTCTAAGTTCACTTTGTATTGCATAAGGATCTGATTTAAAATCTGATTGATTTCCTAATTCATCTATAAAGCAGTATTTATATTTACTACCATCATTTATATGTGGTAAAAATACACTCCACAATCCATTTTCATCTAACTTTTCAAGTTTATAATTTTCATCTATTTTAAAATCATTAAAATCTCCAACTAAATAAGCATCTTTTGCATTAGGCGCCCAGGTTGTAAACCTTACTCCTTTTTTTCTTTTTTCTGTTTTTATATGAGATCCTAAAATCTTATAAGCTTCATAGTTAGTTCCTTCATGAAACTTTTTAATGTTTTCTTTATTTAATTCATGAGAATTTGATTTTTTAGTATTGCTTTTTACTTCTTTATTTTCACTGTTACTATTGCTTGAATTTGCTTTTGTTTTTACACTTGAGGCTTTTTTCTTAGTAGTTCGATTTGATTTTTTAGACGAACTTATTTTTTTAGCAGCTTTACTTGTATCTTTTGCTGTGTCTTTTAGTATTTCAACTGTTTCTTCTGATATAATTTCTTTTGATTCAATATCCAATTCAGGATCTATCTTCTTGGTATAAGCATTACTCAAGTTATCCCCTCCATTTACCTTTTATCCATTTACTATATTTTTTACCATATCTAGTAACATACCAAAGTTTCAATTGTTATTTTACCAAATTATTGAATATAATTCATTAATTTTCATCATTGCTTAAATCTCATAAAACTACTTATATTTTAGTTTTTCTTCTTTATTTTAAGAATTAAGTTCAATTTTTTATGTTTATTTATGGTATTTTGTAACTTATTAATATAATATAGTTTAATAAACTTTCATAGAGCTCTTAATCTAAACGTTTTCTATGAATGCATATGATTAGCACCTATAATATAAAACTAAAAACACTTCTTATTTAACGCTTTGCTATAATTTTTTAGTATATAATTTTAAGTATTTTAAATTTATATATATAAATCAAATAAAAGATACTCCTCACTTATTATTTTAGTTTTAATATATTTTCAAACATATAATTTATCCAATTTCCACTAGTTGAAATTAAAGAAAGTGCAGTATTAATTAAAAATAACTAGTACTGCACTTTAATGATTCATCTTAAAATTTTCACTTTAAAAACAAATTCTTATAAAATTTCTTACATCTATAACAAATAGAAAGCACATTTGTGTAAAATATAATATATTTTTATATACTAAAAAAGAGATAGTTATAACAACTATCTCTTTAACTTACCTGGCAACGTCCTAATCTCCCACACAGTCTCCCGTGCAGTACCTTCGGCGCTATGGATCTTAACTTTCCTGTTCGGAATGGGTAGGAGTGTTACTTCCATGCCATCATCACCAGATCCTTTGAAAGAATGTTCTTTCAAAATTGCACATAAATTGTATATAACAATTATTTATTGGTCAAGCCCTCGACCTATTAGTATCAGTCAGCTAAATATGTTGCCACACTTACACCTCTGACCTATCAACC
>NZ_OKRA01000007.1 GCF_900290265.1 Clostridium cagae | reverse complement strand
CATCGCTCGACTTGCATGTGTTAGGCACGCCGCCAGCGTTCGTCCTGAGCCAGGATCAAACTCTCAATAAAAAGTTTAATCTTGACTTACTCAAATAAAGAATTGCTGGTTTATTTTAATGTTTCTTGATTTCTGTTCAATTTTCAAAGACCAAATTTTCTTTTATTTTACTGTGTCACCCTTGAGCGACTTAATCAGTATAACATTTGATTTCTTTTCTGTCAACAAGTTTTTTTAATAAGTTGAAATTTAATTTCTTAACTTTTTTCTTTCTTGTTGGTCGCATCTCTTAGCGACGTGTTTTATCTTACCATTTTATTTATATAGTGTCAACAATAATTTTCTATATTTTTTTAACAAACTTATTTTTTACATAATTAAGTACTTTTTGAGTATCTATATCCGGTATTGGTTTATGCTTAAAAACTAATACACCTAAATCCATAATTGGCTTTAAATAATCAATAGTGTCCATATAACCCAATTTAATTCTTTTTTCAGCACTCTCAGGAACAAAATCTAATATACCATCTAATACACCCTCTTCCATAACAGATGGATATATCTCTATTATTTTAGTATTAGGAAACAACTTTTTATTTATATGAGAATCCTTAGAAAGATGTACTACTATTATAATATCACAGTTTTCACCATATACAGGCTGTACTGGAACATTATCAGCCATTCCCCCATCTACATATTTTATAGATTCAAACTCTTCTGATTCATATATCATAGGTAATGCTGATGACGCAAATAGAATACTTCTTATATTTTCTTCAGGATACCCATTAATCTTAAAGTATTTAGGTTGAAATGTTGTAAGCTCTGTACATGCTGCATAGCATAATTTATTACAGTTCTCTATATCTTTGAAGTTAACATATTTATTCATAATATCAGTTAAACCTTCCCTTGAAAGGCTTCCAGTGTCAATCATCTTAGGCATACACTTTTTTACTAAATTCATATTTTTCAATCCTAATGATATTAAAAAACCTTTTATATTTAAATCCTTATTATCTGTAGGAAGAACTTTTTCTTTTGATATGTTAAGCCATGCATTCTCTGCTTTTTCTATATCTCCTTGGCAAAATAATATGGCATTTAACGCTCCAATAGACGTTCCTGAAACCACTTCTATATATCTATCAAGTTTTAATTCTTTTAAAGCTTTCCATACTCCTATTTGATATGCGCCTCTAGCTCCGCCCCCTGATAATACCAATCCTATTTTCATATTAAATCACACTCCCCAAGAACCACAATATTCCTAATAATTATTTGTGTTCTTATTATATCCAATTAATTCTAAAATAATTAAAGCTGTGTCTTCTATAGCTCTTTGTGTTATATCTATTGTTTTACATCCTAACCTCTTCATTATCCTATCTGAATACTCTAATTCCTCTAATATTCTTTCATCACCAGCATATTCAATGCTTGAAGATATACGATGAAATTTATCTAATCTTTTTTTTCTAATTTCAATTAATTGAAATGCATCTATTTTTAATCCAAAAATCTTCTTCTTATCTATAGTATATATTTCATCTGGTACTCCTATCTCAGGCATTAATGGTATATTTATAGCCTTAATGCCCTTATTAGCTAAATACATACTTAATGGAGTCTTAGAAGTTCTAGATAATCCTATCAAAACTACATCCGCATTTTTTAATCCACCATAATCTTTACTATCATCATATTGCATAGCAAATTCCATAGCCTCTATTCTCTTATAATATATTTCATCTATTTGCCTCATAGCTCCAGGTTTATATTCTGGATTTGTATTTAACATACTTGATATAGAATCTATAATTGGTCCTAAAACATTCATAATGTAAATATTTTCGTCATAACACTTTTTAGTTAAATATTCTCTAACATCTACAGTAATTATTGTTGATATGATTATTTTCCTTTCTATCTTAGCTATTTCAGGAAAAATACAATCTACATCATCAATTGTCTTGATATATGGTACTCTTCTTATTTTTATTTTCTCTTTAAACTGAGCTGCAACTGCTAATGTTACTTGATGAGCTGTTTCCGCTATAGAATCTGATATAGCAAAAATAGTTAACATAATTAATTCCCCTCTCAAATTTTATATAGTATTTTTTCTAATATAATATCTTATTTAATTTTACCATTATATATTACATATATTGTAATATATAACTTGATATAAAAAATATATTTTTAATTTTAATATTAATTTATATATTATATAATAATGAATTTTAAAATCTAATATGATAAACTTTAATATAATAAAAAAGTTGTTTAGGAACCATGAACATATCTATTTTATGTCTTTACTTATTTATAGGTATAAAAAATCTTACACTACAAAGTTTTTAATTATAAAATAAAATCATTAAACAACATTTTAATAAATTATATAACTAATATAAAAAACTATTCACACTATATTTAGGAGGAAAATGTATGAATAACAAAAAAATCTTAACAACAGGCATTCTACCACTTATGTGGTTTTTATACTTTTTGTTTGAATTATTCACAGGTAGGATTAAGGATATTCCTACAGTAATATTAAATATATTTCTTATGTTTTTGTTTGCTTTAGCAGGATTATTTATTTATAAAATAGGATATAAAAATCAAAATGGATTTAAATTTAAGACAATGTTAAAACTTTTCTTATCATTAATGCTAATTGATCAAGGAATCAAAATAATCATAAGGTTATTCTATTTTGATTCCTATATAGATATAATTCCTAATTTATTATCTTTTAATCCGATAATAAATACTGATGGTTCATGGTTAAATGCAAGATTTGGAACTAATGTAAGTTTTCCATTATTAATATCTTTTAATATTATTGCGCTTTTTATATTTGTTGAAATATATAGATACACACTATATAAAGGTAATAAAGATTTTTGGGCAGATATGTCTTTTTTATTTATATTCGGCGGAGCTCTTTGTTCGTTAATTGATAAACTATTTTATGGTGGAAGTTTAGATTTTATTGGCATTAGCAATTTATTTATTGCAGATATAAAAGATATTTACATTAATCTAGGTATACTATTTTTTATCCTTACATTATTTAATAATGGATATTTATCTTCTGATGAAGAAACTACATTAAAAGAAGATTTTCAAAGTTTAAAGTGTTTTTTAACATTTATAAAAAATGATATATATAACAAATTTAAGTTATAGAAGGAGGTTCGTTTATGCTTAATACTCCCAAAGCAAATAGATTACATATATCTATATTCGGAAAAAGAAATGCTGGTAAATCAAGTTTAATTAATGCTCTAACAAATCAGCCACTTTCATTAGTATCAGATACTCCTGGCACTACAACTGATCCTGTTTCAAAGGCAATGGAATTACTTCCTTTAGGACCGGTAGTCATTATAGATACCGCAGGATTAGATGATACTGGTGATTTAGGAACATTAAGAGTTGAAAAAACAAAAGAGGTAATGTTAAAAACAGATTTAGCTGTACTTGTATTTTCAGCAGAAGATAATAATATTGAAAATGAAAAAGAATGGCTTAAAGATTTAAAACAAAAAAATATTCCTGTAATAGGCGTAATAAATAAAATTGATTTAGGAATGAGCAACTTAGAATTATTACAAAAAGAATTTGATATTCCATTTGTAGAAATAAGTTCTAGAGAAAAAATAAATATAGGTAAGTTCAAAGAACTTCTTATTAAAAATGCACCTATTGATTTTGAAATGCCTACTATACTTGGTGATATTGTAAATCCTAAGGATAGGGTTATATTAGTCGCTCCTCAGGATATCCAAGCTCCTAAAGGAAGACTTATATTGCCTCAAGTACAAATAATAAGAGATATACTAGATAATGATGCTATGGCACTTACAGTCAAAGATACAGAATTAAAAGACTTGCTAAAGATAGTCAAAAATCCATCTTTAGTAATTACAGATTCTCAAATGTTTAAAAAGGTAAATGAAATAGTTCCCTCAAATATAAGATTAACCTCATTTTCTATTTTAATGGCAAGATATAAGGGTGATTTAGAATTATTTATAAAAGGAGCTAAAGCTATTAATAATTTAAAACCTAATGACAAAGTATTAATTGCAGAAGCTTGCACTCATCATGCACAAAAAGGTGATATTGCAAGAGAAAAACTACCTTTATTACTTGAAAAAAAAGTTGGTGGAAAATTAGATATAGTGAATGTATCGGGAAGTGATTTTCCAAAGAATTTATCAGAATTTAAATTAATAGTACATTGTGGTTCTTGTATGTTTACAAGAAAGCAACTATTATCAAGATTAGAGGTAGTTAAAGAAAAAAATGTTCCTATAACTAATTTTGGAGTCGCATTAGCTGAACTTAATGGAATCCTTGATAGAGCTTGTAACATATTAATTTAAAAGAATTTAAGATGTTATAAAACTATAATTTATATATTTTAAATATAAAATTCAATAAATAAAATTACAGATTAAAAATAACATTTTAATTTTAGATTAATATTTAAAATCATACCTACATACTGCAACAAATAAAAAAGATATCCTATAAATTATATTTAATAGGATATCTTTTTTTACTTTTATTAGATGTATATATTATGTCTTTAAATTAAACTAATTTAAAGATTACTTTGTTTAATCACAAATCATCAATCACATTATTTATTGTTTTTAACTATGACTAATAATAAAACATAATGCATTAATTGAACCTTTTAAATTTAAAAATGAAATAAAAAAAATCGTTTCTTTAATATTAAAGAAACGATTTTGGTGGCTCACCCGGGAATCGAACCCGGGACACCATGATTAAAAGTCATGTGCTCTACCGACTGAGCTAGTGAACCATACTTACCTGGCAACGTCCTAATCTCCCACACAGTCTCCCATGCAGTACCTTCGGCGCTATGGATCTTAACTTTCCTGTTCGGAATGGGTAGGAGTGTTACTTCCATGCCATCATCACCAGATCTTGAAAGATTTTTTCTTTCAGTTGAAATCATTTATTTTGTTTGACAACCTCAACAAGACATAATTATATAGACTTTCTATTATTATGTCAACAGTATTTTTAGACGTATATCGACATTATATTCAATATACGACTAAATACTATAAATTACTCTAAAATACTTTTATTTTAGAAAGTCTTTATTGTAAAAGGAATCATAAAAAATATTAAACTTAATTTATAGTTTAATTTACAAACAAAGATAAATGATATAAAGGATAAGAGCATAATAAATTATTTAATAGATGATGTTTCTGATTTATTATACTCATTGTTTAATATAACTATATCAACCCTTCTATTAGCTGCTCTTCCGTCTTCAGTATCATTACTCTTTACAGGTCTATATTCACCATACCCAATAGCAGAAAGCTTGTCAGAACTTATATTTCCCTCTTTAACAAGAAGCTCTACTACATTTGCTGCTCTAATTGCAGACAATTGCCAATTAGAATGAAAATTTTCTGTATTTATGGCTACATTATCAGTGTTTCCCTCAACTCTTATATAATTATCTATATCATTTAATATTTTAGATATGGATATTAACTTTTGCTTATACTCATTTTTAATAGTTGCATCTCCACTGTTAAAAAAAACATTATCATTAAAGCTTATTATAAGACCTCTTTCTTGTATTTGAGTTGAAACGCTACCTTCTAAATTATATTCCTTAATTAACTCATCAACTTTACTTTTAGCCTTATCAAGCTTTTCTGATTCAACCATTACAGCATCATTCACAATGCTATTTTCATTAGTTTCTTCCCCTATTTCTTTTATAGCTCCTGGCGCATCACCTATACTAAATGCTTGTTTAAAGGAATCAGATATTTGTCTATACTTTTGTTTATCTACATTTGAAGAAGCATATAACACTACAAATAAAACCATTAGCAAGGTTATTAAATCAGAATAGGTTAGCAACCATCTTTCACTATTTTCTTTATTCTCTCTTTTTTTCCTCATATAATTATTCACCTTCTAATAATTTAGATTGCTTCTCTGTTAAAAATCCCTCAAGTTTACTTACAAGAGTATTAGGATTTGTTCCTTGTTGAATTAATACTATTGCTTGAATAATCATCTCTTTTTCATTATATTCTTCCATATCCAAAACTTTTAACTTATTAGCAATTGGTAACCAAAAAATATTTGCGCTTAAAATCCCATATAATGTTGCTATAAAAGCTGCTGCTATTTTAGGCCCTAGCACAGTAGGATCATTTAAATTACTAACCACTTGAATAAGTCCCATAACTGTTCCTATTATCCCCATAGTAGGCGCATATCCACCTGCGGCTGAAAACATTTCTATTCCAGCTTGGTGCCTTTCTGACATTTGCTCTAATTTAGTTTCTAAAATATTCTTAATAGATGACTGTTCTACTCCATCTATAGCTAATTGAAGTCCTTTTTTTATAAATGGATCTAAATCACTGTTTTTAGAAACTTCTCTTTCTAACGATAAAAGTCCATCTTTTCTAGTTCTTGTAGATATATCTTTAAAAAATAATAAATTTTCTTCCATATTATTTTTTCTCTTTTTAAATGCTATAGACATAACTTTAGGAAATTTTTTAAGTACATTTCCTGGAAATGATATACCTAATGCACCAAAAGTACCACCAAATACTATTATTGCAGCTGTAAGTTGAAACAATGCTGTAATTGCTCCACCTTCTAATAAAAATGCCAAAATTAAAGCTACAAATGTAAAAATTAAGCTTAATACGATCATCATATCCATGTAAGATTCCCCCCCAAACACAAAATTATACTTCTAATAACTAATATATTAATGTTTACTATAATTTAATCCACCATTAAAACATGAAATTATAATGTTAAATAATATAATAGACGTAGTAATTTATTACTAAAAAATAACTACTATCTTTACTGCTTTAATAATATTTTAAATTTTTAGCAATATTATTAAAATATAAATTCAAAAAGTTTTTTATATTAGACTAATATTACTAAAAAAAGTCCATAAAGAATCTAAATATATAAATTCTTTACAGACTTTTAACATTTTTAATATTTATTTACAATATTTTAACAAACTAGATTATTTTATCAGTATATTTTCTAATTACATTCAGTGAATTTTTAAATTTAATCATCTCATCATCAGTCATATGAATTTCAACTACATCTTTAACACCATCATGATTTAATATTGCTGGTACTCCACAAAAGACATCTTTTTCCCCATATTCGCCTTCTAATAATGTTGATACAGGAATAATTTTATTTTCATTATGCATTATAGCTTTTATTATTGCTACTGTTGCTGCTGCTATTGCATAATAAGTAGTTCCTTTTCTCTCATAAACTTCCCATCCAGCTCTAGATGTATCTAATACTAATTTGTCTAAATCAACTTTTCCCGTTAAATCTTTATTATCTTCTAATATAGCATAAAATGATTTTCCTCCAACTGTAACATGAGACCATGGTACCATTTGGGAATCTCCATGTTCCCCCATTGAATAACCCTGAACACTTCTAGGATCTACATTTAATAATTCTCCTATAAAATTCTTTAATCTAGCCGAATCTACTGAAGTACCAGTTCCAATTATATGATTTTTAGGAAGTTGTGATATTTTATATACATA
Source organism: Clostridium cagae (assembly GCF_900290265.1). Lineage (NCBI taxonomy): Bacteria > Bacillati > Bacillota > Clostridia > Eubacteriales > Clostridiaceae > Clostridium > Clostridium caccae. The sequence goes on along the minus strand of NZ_OKRA01000007.1, from coordinate 9,843 downwards.
ATGAGCAATTATATCAACAGGGTTAGAGACAATAATAAAATATCCCTTAAAACCGCTTTCCATAATTGGATTAACAATTGATTCTGTTATTTTAGCTGATAATTCTAGTGTATCTAATCTTGATTGTCCTGGTTTAGGTGGTGGTCCTGCTGTTATAACTACTATATTAACATCCTTACAGTCTTTATATTCACCAGTTACAACCTTTGTATTCCTATTTAAATATTCAATACAGTGATTTAAATCCATAACTTCTCCATATGCTTTTTCTTTATTAATATCAATCATTAATATTTCATCACATACACCTTGTGTTATTAAGTTAAATGCAGTTGTAGAACCAACAAGTCCTGCTCCTATTATTGCTATTTTACTTTTATTTAAAGGCATATAAACCCCTCCCTAAAGTATTTATAATCTTAGTTTAGTCACTTTTACACATAATTTATAAATTATTAACTACTTTATCAACATAATTCATAATAATTTGTGAATACCTGTTTATAACTTTATACAATTGTGAATAACATTAGAATAATTAATCTCTAATGTAAGTATTAATACGATATAAATTCACGTACAAAACATAAAAATTTTCACACATAAATTTTTAATTATATTTTTTAACTGATTTCTATATTTGAACATAATATAAAAAATCTTATAAACTAATATTCTAATTTTATTTCTTTATCAAATTACTCCTTTAATATTATATTTTATTAATCTCTAAATGTTTTATAATAAATATTCTATACTTTTTTATAAAAAAAAAGCTACTGAAAAATTCAGTAGCTTTTATTATTGGTGCGTCATCAGGGATTCGAACCCTGGACACCCTGATTAAGAGTCAGGTGCTCTACCAACTGAGCTAATCACGCAAATAAACCTGGCAACGTCCTAATCTCCCACACAGTCTCCCATGCAGTACCTTCGGCGCTATAGATCTTAACTTTCCTGTTCGGAATGGGTAGGAGTGTTACTTCTATGCCATCATCACCAGATGCTAGTCTTTCTAAATCTAATGATTTAGTTAAAACTGTACTCCTTTAGCTATGCTAAGTGAGTTATTATTCAATTGAAAGAATGTTCTTTCAAAATTGCACATAAATTGTATATAACAATTATTTATTGGTCAAGCCCTCGACCTATTAGTATCAGTCAGCTAAATATGTTGCCACACTTACACCTCTGACCTATCAACCTTGTAGTCTTCAAGGGGTCTTACTAGCTTACGCTATGGGAAATCTCATCTTGAAGGAGGCTTCACGCTTAGATGCTTTCAGCGTTTATCCCGTCCCGACTTAGCTACCCAGCTATGCTTCTGGCGAAACAACTGGTACACCATAGGTCGGTCCATCCCGGTCCTCTCGTACTAAGGACAGCTCTTCTCAAATTTCCTGCGCCCGCGACGGATAGGGACCGAACTGTCTCACGACGTTCTGAACCCAGCTCGCGTGCCGCTTTAATGGGCGAACAGCCCAACCCTTGGGACCTACTTCAGCCCCAGGATGCGACGAGCCGACATCGAGGTGCCAAACCTCCCCGTCGATGTGAACTCTTGGGGGAGATCAGCCTGTTATCCCCGAGGTAGCTTTTATCCGTTGAGCGATGGCCCTCCCACGAGGTACCACCGGATCACTAAGCCCGACTTTCGTCCCTGCTCGACTTGTAGGTCTCGCAGTCAGGCTCCCTTATGCCTTTGCACTCTACGAACGATTTCCGACCGTTCTGAGGGAACCTTTGGGCGCCTCCGTTACTTTTTAGGAGGCGACCGCCCCAGTCAAACTGCCCACCTAACAATGTCCTGTCACCAGATTCATGGCATCCAGTTAGAATTCCAGTACTATCAGGGTGGTATCCCAAGGATGACTCCATCAAAGCTGACGCTCTGATTTCCCAGTCTCCCACCTATCCTGTACAGACAATACCGAAATTCAATGCTAAGCTACAGTAAAGCTCTACGGGGTCTTTCCGTCCAATCGCGGGTAGCGAGCATCTTCACTCGCACTACAACTTCGCCGGATTTGCAGTTGAGACAGTGCACAAGTCATTACGCCATTCGTGCGGGTCAGAACTTACCTGACAAGGAATTTCGCTACCTTAGGACCGTTATAGTTACGGCCGCCGTTTACTGGGGCTTAAGTTCACACCTTCGCTTACGCTAAGTGTTCCCCTTAACCTTCCAGCACCGGGCAGGCGTCAGCCCCTATACATCAGCTTTCGCTTTAGCAGAGACCTGTGTTTTTGTTAAACAGTTGCTTGTGCCTATTCTCTGCGGCCTGCTCTCGCAGGCACCCCTTCTCCCGAAGTTACGGGGTCAATTTGCCTAGTTCCTTAACTGCAATTCTTCCGCCGGCCTTAGGATTCTCTCCTCACCTACCTGTGTCGGTTTGCGGTACGGGCACTATTTCTCTTTCTAGATGCTTTTCTTGGAAGCATGGAATCAGATACTTCGGTTCCTTGGAACCTTCCCCATCACGCCTCAGAATTGTTAGAACGGATTTGCCTATTCTAACTCCCTAAACGCTTAGACTAGCATCCAATAGCTAGCACATCCTATCCTTCTCCGTCACACCATCGATAATAACGATAATAGTGGTATCGGAATATCAACCGATTGTCCATCGCTTACGCCTTTCGGCCTCAGCTTAGGTCCCGACTAACCCTCAGCGGACGAACCTTCCTGAGGAAACCTTAGGTATTCGGCCTGTGGGATTCTCACCCACATCTCGCTACTAATGCCAACATTCTCACTCGTAATCAGTCCACCGCTCCTTACGGTACGACTTCAGCCCGATTACGACGCTCCTCTACCGCTCACACTAATGTGTGAACCCGTAGCTTCGGTGGTAAGTTTGAGCCCCGGACATTTTCGGCGCAGGATCTCTTGACTAGTGAGCTATTACGCACTCTTTTAATGAGTGGCTGCTTCTAAGCCAACATCCTAGTTGTCTTAGAAATCCCACATCCTTTTCCACTTAACTTACACTTTGGGACCTTAGCTGACGATCTGGGCTGTTTCCCTTTTGACTACGGAACTTATCTTTCGCAGTCTGACTGCCGGACTGATAGTATCTGGTATTCGGAGTTTGATAAGGTTCGGTAAGCGCTATGCCCCCTAGCCCATTCAGTGCTCTACCCCCAGTACTCACATTTTCCGACGCTAGCCCTAAAGCTATTTCGAGGAGAACCAGCTATATCCGAGTTCGATTGGAATTTCTCCGCTATCCACAGCTCATCCCATGCTTTTTCAACAGCAACGTGGTTCGGTCCTCCACGAGGTTTTACCCTCGCTTCAACCTGGCCATGGATAGGTCACCCGGTTTCGGGTCTACAGCATGCAACTAGTCGCCCTATTAAGACTCGGTTTCCCTTCGGCTCCGTACCTTAAGTACTTAACCTTGCTACATACCGTAACTCGTTGGCTCGTTCTACAAAAAGCACATCATCACACACATAAGGTGCTTTGATCGGTTGTAGGCACATGGTTTCAGGTTCTATTTCACTCCCCTCCCGGGGTTCTTTTCACCTTTCCCTCACGGTACTGCTTCACTATCGGTCATCAGGTAGTATTTAGCCTTGGGAGGTGGTCCTCCCTGCTTCCCACAAGGTTTCACGTGTCTCGTGGTACTCTGGATCAGAACTTGATAATTATAATTTTCACCTACAGGACTATTACCCCCTACGGTCCAACTTTCCAGTTGTGTTCGGTTAACCATAATTTCTCGTTAATGTTCTGTCCGCAACCCCAAAGATAAATCTTTGGTTTGGGCTCTTTCCCTTTCGCTCGCCGCTACTAAGAAAATCGATTTTTCTTTCTCTTCCTCCAGGTACTTAGATGTTTCAGTTCCCTGGGTTTACCTTCATAAAGCTATGTATTCACTTTACGATACATGGGGTTTCCCATGTGAGTTTCCTCATTCGGAAATCTTCGGATCTCTGACTATGTGCGTCTACCCGAAGCTTATCGCAGCTTATCGCGTCCTTCATCGGCTCCTGATGCCAAGGCATTCACCATGCGCCCTTTGTAGCTTGACCTATNTGTTGACTTTCTTGTCAACTTTTGTTTTATTGTGTCACCCTTAAGCGACTTAATCATTATAACATTTAATTTATTTCCTGTCAACAAGTTTTTCAATGAGTTGAAATTGAATTTCTTAACTCTTTTCTTAACTTGCTCATCACATCTCTCAGCGACGTGTTTTATCTTACCATATATATTAACCACCTTTACCTCAATATATCCTATTTAAATAAATTATGTTTATATTGATAGTTTATTCTAACTTATTCTCTATAATTCGATTATTGACACACTAGGATAAGTTATACCCTTATTTGGGAGAAAAACGCACTAATTTAGTTTATTTACAAAATATAAAATGTAAAAACAACCTTAATTTTAATTTAAAATTTTCTCATAAACTATTTATAACGATGTGTTATGTCCATAAACTTACAAACAATTCATCTAAAAATCATCATTTAAGTTTTATACTTATATATAATTTAAATACATTTCTCTTTGTAAATTAAATCTCTCAAACTTAAAAGCATATCTTAATACTTTAAAAATAATCTTCACTTAATTAATATTACTAAAATTTTTTTATATGGACAACTTGGACTTATTAGTAATAATATTACTATTTAAATCATAAGAGATCTCCTGTATTTAAATAAAAAACTATACATACCCATAATGTTATTTGTTAAAAGAAAATAAATTCAAATTATAAAGACTGAATAAAGATATTAGTTTTTTCAAATTAATTAGACATTAAAATTTGATACATTGTAAGATTTTAAGTTATTTAGAAAAGCGAAATTCATCTACCTAGATTTAAACTTTTAAATAGCTACCTAACATAATATTTATAATATTGTAGATAAACTCAAAAGAAAATAAAAAAGTGCAAAACTAATTAAAATAAATAGTTTTGCACTTAATATATATAAATTTTACTTAACAAAAAACAATATATCACAAAATTTCTTGCACCCACAATAAATAACAATCAAACTGTATAAACAATATATTTATAATATCAAAATTTTTAATTTGTTAATTGTAGAGATAAAACTTTATCTATTATTTAAACAGTAATTTAATATATTTTTATATACTAAAAAAGAGATAGTTATAACAACTATCTCTTTAAGCTTACCTGGCAACGTCCTAATCTCCCACACAGTCTCCCGTGCAGTACCTTCGGCGCTATGGATCTTAACTTTCCTGTTCGGAATGGGTAGGAGTGTTACTTCCATGCCATCATCACCAGATCCTTTGAAAGAATGTTCTTTCAAAATTGCACATAAATTGTATATAACAATTATTTATTGGTCAAGCCCTCGACCTATTAGTATCAGTCAGCTAAATATGTTGCCACACTTACACCTCTGACCTATCAACCANCCAAATTTTCTTTTGTTTTACTGTGTCACCCTTAAGCGACTTACTCAGTCTAACATTTCATTTCTTTTCTGTCAACAAGTTTTTTAATAAGTTGAAATTTAATTTCTTAACTTCTTTTCTTACTTGTTAGCCGCATCTCTCAGCGACGTGTTTTATCTTACCATGATATATTAACTGATTATAATACATTTATTACTATTCATTGAAATTAAATCTTGTTTTCTTGCTTTTTTTCTAAAATCCTACATAATTCTACTAGTGATACACTAGGATAAGTTATTCTTATGTTTTTGAGTAAATAATACATATACTTACAAAAATATATAAACTGCTTATTTAATTTATATATAATCTATTATTTTCATTTAATATTTCTATATAAATAATCATTTTAAAATGATTATTTACTCTTTATTAATAGATTAATTTTCGATAATATTGTCAAAATTTAATTTATTAGTATTAAAATATGTCATTAATTTTAATACTTTATTATTTTTTAATTATATCTTTTTGTTTTCTAACTATATTTATAAAATCTAATAGATTTAAATAAAATAGTATAAGACTAATTTAAACAAATAGTATTGTACTTAACAATGAAAAATATACATTAAAATTTACTGCACTCATGATTAATAACAACTGAATTTAAATAATATATAGGTACATTTAACTTGTTAATGTTAGAGCTTTCTTTCTACTTGTTATTAAAATTACTTTAATATATTTTTATATACTAAAAAAGAGATAGTTATAACAACTATCTCTTTAACTTACCTGGCAACGTCCTAATCTCCCACACAGTCTCCCGTGCAGTACCTTCGGCGCTATGGATCTTAACTTTCCTGTTCGGAATGGGTAGGAGTGTTACTTCCATGCCATCATCACCAGATCCTTTGAAAGAATGTTCTTTCAAAATTGCACATAAATTGTATATAACAATTATTTATTGGTCAAGCCCTCGACCTATTAGTATCAGTCAGCTAAATATGTTGCCACACTTACACCTCTGACCTATCAACCNGTTGTTGACTTTCTTGTCAACTTTTGTTTTATTGTGTCACCCTTAAGCGACTTAATCATTATAACATTTAATTTATTTCCTGTCAACAAGTTTTTCAATGAGTTGAAATTGAATTTCTTAACTCTTTTCTTAACTTGTTCATCACATCTCTCAGCGACGTGTTTTATCTTACCATATATATTAACTGCCTTTAATATATAAATATCTATATTTTAAATTTAACTCCATAATATTAGTAAATCCTTTATAATACTCATCTATTTAATTACTGATACACTAGGAGCCGTTATATTGATATTTGCTTATATAAACTCATAAATCACCTTATTAAAATGATAATTTTAGTATTTTATAACTTTACTATTTGTTTTCTATTTATATTAACTACTAATAAATGTCATATATATATGTAAATTAAATTTTTATTAACCATACATCTATCTTACTATATAGCTTTTTTCTTAATTATTTAACCAAATATATATTCAACAATTACATTAAATAATCAATATTAAATCTAATATTGATATCTATAGCTTTAAAGAAAAAGTAGTATATGTCTTCATACTCGAAAATTTCTCCTAGCTAAAGTCTATTTTATTATATATATTTTTGTTTCTCACCACTTTATTAATATAACATAAGTAACACAAAGTCTATTGATGTACTTATACTTTAAGTTTACATGTCTATCAATAAACGTTCACCTTTAACACACCCCTATGCATTTCCTCAAGATATAAAATATATTAACACTTATTTGAATAAATTAATACAAGTTAATTATTTATATATTAGTCTGCTATTTTAATTTTTCATAATCACCCCTAACTAATTCCCCAATTTCAAAAGATTCTTTGCATACATATCCAACAATAGTTGATAAGGCATCATTTTCAACAGTAACAACTAGCTCTTTATTTTCTAAAAATTCACCATTATAATTATTTTTATAAAATTACAACAAACTTGGTAATTACTTACACCAAGAAAGGGTTACCTATATACCCCGCTTCAATTTTTTGTTTAGCATAAACAGATAATTCATCATACCTCCTCATAAATTCAAGTATAAATATTTTTTCCAAATTAGAATTTACAGCATTTATATCTTCTATCGCATCTTCTGAATATAACCCAAGTGGCTTTTCACTAAATACATGAAAACCTACGTCTAGAGACCTTTTGATTTGTTTACAATAAAATCATGATGATGAAACTACAAATATTAGTCAACATCTCATCAAAGTCAGTATATCCATATGGAATGTTCCAAGCTTGTTGAATTTCTTCTATCTGATTCTTATATATTGAACAAACTGCTAAAAGATTTGAATTTTGAATACTAAATTTTCAGCATGATCTTCCTGGTCCTACAATACCAAAGTTTACTTTTTTCATATTAACTTCCTACTCGATTCTGATATTCGTATTAAACTTTTACACTAATATATTAATTTTAAAATTAATATTTATCTAATTTATTCAAAATGCTTTTCATTTAAATGTTTTAAATTAGAAAATAAACTATAAAGAAGATCTATCAAAGAGTATTTATTAATGAAAATCCAACTTAATATTTATAATGTTATAGATAAACTTATAAAGGAAAATGAAAAAGTGCAAAACTAATTATTTTAATTAGTTTTACACTTAATATATAACTTTTACCTAATAAAAACAACATATCATTGAATTTATTCTTTCATGTCGATATAAAAAAATTAAACTGTACTTTAATATATTCTTATATACTAAAAAAGAGATAGTTATAACAACTATCTCTTTAACTTACCTGGCAACGTCCTAATCTCCCACACAGTCTCCCGTGCAGTACCTTCGGCGCTATGGATCTTAACTTTCCTGTTCGGAATGGGTAGGAGTGTTACTTCCATGCCATCATCACCAGATCCTTTGAAAGAATGTTCTTTCAAAATTGCACATAAATTGTATATAACAATTATTTATTGGTCAAGCCCTCGACCTATTAGTATCAGTCAGCTAAATATGTTGCCACACTTACACCTCTGACCTATCAACCNACCAAATTTTCTTTTGTTTTACTGTGTCACCCTTAAGCGACTTACTCAGTCTAACATTTCATTTCTTTTCTGTCAACAAGTTTTTTAATAAGTTGAAATTTAATTTCTTAACTTCTTTTCTTACTTGTTAGCCGCATATCTCAGCGACGTGTTTTATCTTACCATGATATATTAACTGGTTATAATACATTTATTACTATTCATTGAAATTACATCTTGTTTTCTTGCTTTTTTTCTAAAATACTACATAATACTACTAGTGATACACTAGGATAAGTTATTCTTATGTTTTTGAGCAAATAATACATATACTTACAAAAATATATGTATTGCTTATTTAATTTATATATATACTTCTAGCTTGCTCTACGCCTATAAGGCTCTGTTACTGGCCGTGCTACTCGCATATTGAACGGTTTGCCAACCGCATACTTTCACCGGCTGCACCTAAAAGGTGCTTATTTTTTGCTCTTGTTTACTGGCTCCCCCATAAACGGGTCGATATATTCTTTCAAACTCATTTGTTCATATACTATTTCCTCTTGATTTTTTATATATTCTTCTATGATTTTTTTGTTTCTTCCTACCGTATCAACATAATACCCCTTGCACCAAAACTGTCTATTGCCATACTTATATTTTAAGTTTGCATGTCTATCAAAAATCATCAATGAACTTTTTTCTTTCAGATATCCCATAAATTGTGAAATACTTAACTTTGGGGTCATATGTATGTGATCTTTACACGCATCTGCTTCGATAATTTCAACGCCTTTATGTTCACATAACTTTCTAAGTATTATTACAATATCTGATTTTTTCTTTCCATATATTATTTGTCTTCTATACTTTGGTGCAAATACTACATGATATTTACTGTGTGATAAACTACTATTGTCCATCTCGGACGCACCTCCTATGTATTCTAGTTGTGGTCGGCAAGCCTACTACTATTTCACATTGGAGGTATTATTTTTTTCTACTCACCGCTAAAAGCTCTTTGAAACCACTGGTATTCTAAATACAAAAATAAAAAAGTGCAAAACTAATTATTTTAATTAGTTTTGCACTTAATATATATAACTTTTATCTAACAAAAACAACATATCATTGAATTTATTCTTTCATGTCTATATAAAAAAATCAAACTTTATAACCATATATTACTAATATTAAAATGCTTTAAGTTTTAATGGTGTAGATTAAATTCTACCTATTATTTAAACAGTACTTTAATATATTTTTATATACTAAAAAAGAGATAGTTATAACAACTATCTCTTTAACTTACCTGGCAACGTCCTAATCTCCCACACAGTCTCCCGTGCAGTACCTTCGGCGCTATGGATCTTAAC
>NZ_OKRA01000006.1 GCF_900290265.1 Clostridium cagae | reverse complement strand
CATCGCTCGACTTGCATGTGTTAGGCACGCCGCCAGCGTTCGTCCTGAGCCAGGATCAAACTCTCAATAAAAAGTTTAATCTTGACTTACTCAAATAAAGAATTGCTGGTTTATTTTAATGTTTCTTGATTTCTGTTCAATTTTCAAAGACCAAATTTTCATCGTTGACTTTCTTGTCAACTTTTGTTTTATTGTGTCACCCTTAAGCGACTTCATCAGTATAACATTTTGTTACTTTTCTGTCAACATTTTTCTTTTTAAAAATTTTCTTTAATTTTATTCTCAAGCTCTGCTTAAAGAGAGAAATTAAATTATTTTTTTAAATTTGTTAACGTGTCTTAACGACGTGTTTTATCTTACCATATATTTTATAGTAGTTTAGACTTATTTCTCGTATTTTTAGGGTTTAAATCCATAATTATTCATTTTTCTCCTATTTTTTTCATTATTCTACTATAGATACACGTGGTTTAGTATTCGCCAATTATTTGAATACTATGCTTACTTTTCTTATTAATTTATATATTTTTCTACTATACACTTGTATTTCACATAAGTATTTTATATATCTATAGAGATATTATTCATCATATTTTTATAATTTTGTTTATTTTTCTATTATAATTGTAGATTTTAAGTAACTATATTATATCTAAGATATATCATAGTTATAAAATAATTTTAGATAATATTTACCCTTCACTATCTACTTTCAATTCTCAACTTAAACCTTTCACTTGTTTAACAAAGTTATCCTTACATTTTAAGTTTTATAATTTTCTATAGAGTAAACAATATTTTATTCAAAATTATACATTTAATAATTATAGGAATGTTATCTAATTAAAATACTTCAATTAAACTTATTTTTATTCTTATATAATGAAAGAACAGAATAACCTATGCGATTTTAGAATAGACAATTTTGTCTAACCCTGTGCCCTTTCCAAACATATTTAATGAATAAGAGTGCATCATATAATAAGAAAATTATAGTTGTAAACGTAGAGAAAAGCTTATTGACATCCTTAATATAAGATTATATAATTATTTAGACGTGTTACTGTTAAATCAGGCATAAGTTTTCTTGCATAAAGAAATCTTATGTCTTTTTTTGTTAACATTAATAGTAAATGTGCTTATATTTTTTAATATGTAGGTAAAAATACAATATACGAATATATAATGTAGAGAAAGGATGTGAATTATCCTGATAAGTCAGGATGTAATTTATGTTTGGATTATTTAAGAAGAAAAAAGAAGATAGCAATTTAAAATTAGTAGCACCTATTACAGGTAAAGCAATTCCTTTATCAGAAGTTCCTGATCCAGTTTTTGCTCAAAAAATGGCTGGAGATGGTTTAGCTATAGAACCTTCTGACAACGTAGCTGTTGCTCCTGCTGATGGTGAATTAACTTTAGTATTTAATACTAAACATGCATTCGCAATGACACTAGCAAATGGTACAGAACTTTTAGTTCATATTGGTATCGAAACAGTATCTTTAAACGGAGAAGGATTTGAACAATTAGTAGAACAAGGAACTAAAGTTAAAGCTGGAACTCCTATAATTAAGTTTGATAGAGAATTCATCAAATCAAAAGGACTGCCATTAATAACTCCTGTTTTAATAACTAACGTTGATTCATTAAAGTCAATAAAAGCTACTGAAAATGTAGCTACTGTAGCTGGTGAAACTTCAATAATAGAATATACTCTATAATTTTAAAAAAATATTTACAAAATTTAAATGCCCTAGTAGATAACTCAATATTTATCTACTAGGGCAAAATTTTTATAAACTAATTGTATAAACTAATTATTAACTAATACCTAATATATCATTGATAGCATTTTTATATCCATCGGCTTTAGCTCCAAATATAGCTTGAATTCCATTACCAACTTCCATAACACCTGCTGCACCTAAAGTTTTTAATTCATCTTTATCAACTTTAGCTTTGTCTTTAACTTCAACTCTAAGTCTTGTTATACAAGCGTCAACACTTACGATATTTTCTTCTCCACCTAATGCTGCTAATACAGCTGGTGCTTTTTCAACTATTTCACTTTTAGCGTTTCCCTTTTTACCTTGGTAGTCAGCTTTAGTGTATAATTTAGTTTCTTCTTCATTTTCATCTCTACCAGGAGTTTTTAAATTAAGCTTGGTAATCATGAAGTAGAATAAGAAATAATAAACTACTGCATAAACTACTCCTATTAATAGAACCATAAACCATTTAGTTGGAACTCCTGCTCCTGCTGGAAGTAATCCAAATAAACTAAAGTCAATTAATCCACCTGAGAATGTCATTCCTATGAATACATTAAATATATCCATTAACATGAATGATAAACCTGCTAATATACAGTGTACTCCATATAATACTGGAGCAACGAATATGAATGTAAATTCTAATGGTTCAGTAATACCTGTTAATAATGAAGTAATCGCTGCTGCTAATAATAATGATCCAACTGTTTTTCTCTTGCTTGGAGCTGCTGCTCTATACATAGCAAAAGCTGCTGCTGGTAATCCAAACATCATGAATGGGAATTTACCTGCCATGAATCTTGTAGTTCCACTAACTATTGTTGACATAGTATCTGCTGATGCACCTACTAAGTCAGTCATGCTTGATAATTGAGCAAAGTATGCAGTGTTTGCACCTGCTACTGTTTGCCAAGTTCCATTAACTAATATTTGACCATCAACAAATGATCCAAACCAGAATGGAGTATAGAATACATGATGTAATCCAAATGGAATTAATGCTCTTTCAATGACTCCATAGAAAAAGCTTCCTATAAATCCTGCATTTCTAACTAAGTTAGCTATAACTCCAATACCATCTTGAACTACTGGCCATAAGAATGCTAATATAGCTCCTACAATTGCCATAGTAACTGCTGTTATTATAGGAACAAATCTTGATCCTGAGAAAAATCCTAATATTTGTGGTAATTGGATTTCATGGAATCTATCATGTAATATTGCTGTAATAATACCTGTAATAATACCACCAAATACTGACATATTTAATGTGAATATACCTAAATTAGTTGTAATATATGTACCATATTCACCAAAACTGTCTGGAGTAAGAACTCCTAATTGAGTAACTCCTAAAGCTAGTAATGTTGAAATAACTTGATTCATTACGATAAACCCAAATACTGATGCTAATGCTGCTGTACCTTTGTCTTTTTTAGCAAGACCTACTGCAACACCAACTGCAAATAGTATTGGTAAGTTTCCAAAAATAATATCACCTATATTTTTCATTACTGTTAATATAGCAGTAACTGCTGGAATACTAACAAATGCTATAAGTGGTTCATAAACTGATGGTGGATTATTTAATCCTGCAATTCCAAGTAAAGCTCCACCAACTCCTAATAATATACCTGCGATTGGTAAAGCTGCGATTGGTAGCATTATAGCTTTACCTATTCTTTGTAAATATTGAAGCATAATAATTCCTCCTAAAGTTATTAAATAAAATAAAATATTATGTAAGTATATATTGCTATTTTTAGCCGGCCAGCCAAAAATTATGCAAATAAAAAAGACTTAAATATAAGCCCAGAAAAATTTATTCAACAATGAATAGTATTGTAATAAATTTTTCTTTACTTATATTAAGTCTTGCCTGCATTACCAGTTACACCTTAATAATATGAATATGATATCATATCATTCGCTTTTTGTAAATTTTTAATTAACTTTAGATGCCTTGAATCTTTCCACATGAATAGTTAAAAATGCAATTTCATCTTTTGTCACTTTAACTTTAAATTCCTCTTCAATAATCTTAGCAATTCCTTGTGATATTGAATATGATTCCTTGTAAGTCTTCTTTATAATTCTAGATAAGTCGTTATGAACACTTGTATTATCCATTATTCTTTGAAGTGCAAATTTAATATGAGTACAAAATCTTGCATAATCTAAAGATTTTTTATTTATCTTTATTCCTAATCTTTCCTCAACATATTCAGCTATATTGCTACTTACATAAGTATTTCTTATTGTATTAGAAAGTTTTCCATTATTTAATGAAGAATGTATATGAAGAGCTATAAACGCAACTTCACCATCAGGTATAAATACATTTGAATAGTTCCCAACTCTTTCTGCCACTATTTTAGCCAATCTAAATTCTTCTGAATATAAAGTTTCTGTTTCAATTAAAAAAGGGTTTTCTATTTGTTCATTATTTTTCATTCTTTTAACCGCAAAAAATAAATGATCTATTAGCCCAATGTGTATATGTTCATTTAATTCTTCATTCAATTGTTTAGATATTTCATATATAGCTTCTTCACAAACAGCAAAGAACTCATCATCAATTTTTTCTATCATACCTTGAAGACTTTTTATATTTTCTTTGTTTTCTATTGTAAATATTTTTTCTATTTCTGTATTTTCAGATATCACATGACCTGGTTTTTTTCCAAATCCTATACCTTTAGCAAAAAGTATTTTTTCTTTATCAGATGAATCAACTAAAACTATATTATTGTTAAAAACCTTTGACACTACTTCGCTTTTATTAAGTATTATTGTCATTTCACTATCCTTTCTATATACAAAATCTATTATTTATTATAACTCATATCTAAATTATACCATTAAATCTAATTGTAATTACAGGTTTTAAACTAAATTTCTACATATATTATTTAAATTTCTTAATATTATTTAAATTTTTAACATTTAAGCTGTTATATATAACTAAATATTAAATCAAATAAGTTCACATGATAAAAATTTTATCATATTGAGTAAATATTGTATATGTTATTTATATTACTTCCTATAAAACTCATCTTTAGTAATATAATAAGTAACATGATCTTTCCATTGTCCATTAATAAACAAATATTTTTTATTTATACCTAATTCATTAAATCTACAGCCTTTTAATACACCTTTTGATTTTTCATTTTCTAATAGCGCTGACGCTTCTACCCTATGCAGATCTTCTTCAGTAAAAAGATAATCTATAAAAAGATTAACAGCCTCTTTCATATATCCGTGTCCTTGTTCTAATTTATCTATAGAATATCCTATTATTCCATTTTTAAAACTCCCATACACTATACTAGACACCTTTATCTTTCCAATGAAATTATACTTTTTAAATATCCCTACTTCAATAGCATTTCCATTTAAAAACTGTCTATAACTTTCATTTAATAGATCTCTTTGTCCATTTAATGTATAAAAATTACTATCTCTATTAGGTTCAAATGGAGCTAAATATTCCTTATTCCTTATATAATATTCTAATAAATCATTTGCATTTCCAGGTGTTAAATTTCTTAATACTATATTTTCACCTTTTAATTCTATAAATGAAGGCTTTATCTTATGATTATATTCTGTACGAGTTATTCCAAATGATAGCTCATCTAAAAATTCACCATTATGATATTCATTATTACTGAATACTCCTTCTAAAGTAAAGCCTAAATCAAAAAAGGAATTAACCTCAATTCCCTCTACAGCCCTAATATTAACCTTAAATATATTTAAATCCTTAAACACAGCTCTTAGGATCATAATTAATGCCTCTTTTAATAATTCATATTTACACGTCTTATAAAAACTAAGCTTAATATCACACTTTTTGCTTGAATCAGCAAGCTCTATTATACAAAATCTACCAACTGTTATATCACTTTTATCTTTAATTATATATTCATTCTTTGATAGCTTACTTGCTTCTATTTTTATCTTCAAATTACATTCCATTAAAATTCTCCTACTGCATTTAATTGAAATAGCACTCACATTTATTAATGAAAGTGCTATCCTATATCTATTATAATATTTTTAACTTAAGTCTACCATAGTTATTGTGGAAATTAGCTAATTAATTATTAATCTTATTTTTTAATTCTCTAACCTTTTCTATAGGTAATCCTGTTCCTTTAGATACTATTTCCTCACTTACTCCAAGTCTTAAAAAACCAATAGCATCTTCTATTGCTTTCTTTTCTATTCTTTTTTCTACTTCTGGATCATATAATGTTTTTGTCATTGTACTCACCTCTTCTTCTAATCTATCATCATTGAAATAATTTCTATTTAAATATTCAATTAAATTTTGTATTGCAAGTAACATTTTATGAAAGTCTTCACCTATTATTTCATTGTCATCAAATAATTTTTTAGATTCATTGGCTATTTTTAAAGCTATTTCCTTTGCCTCATGTGACAAATCATTTATTTTATCAATATTATTACTTCTTCTTGCATACTCTAAATTTTTTCTCAAATTAAATAACTGTAACGGTAATAAAGAATACATCTCCTCTTAAAGTATCAAATGTATCCATTATAAATTCATTACTACTTACTTATAATTCAACTTCATCACTACTAAAATTTTCTTCAAAAATCCCATTTAATAAATTAACCAACACTTTTTATATGTAGAAAATAATTCCAAACTTGTACCTGTAAAATTTTACACCCCAGGGTAAATAAAAAAAATTATATGTTTATTTTTTATTGAAATTTGGTATAATAAAGATAGAAAAAGCTTAGTGCTGGTAACACTAAGCTAATCCTAGAACGTTTTTAAGTTTTAGGGCTATTGATTTTTTATTGGATTGTTAAAAAAGAACGCTTATCTTTTGCGATTAGATGGGGCGTTCTTTTTAGTTTTTAAACTTAATTTAAAACCTTTTATGTTAAATTGAACTTCAAAATCACATTCTTTAGAATCTTCTTTTAAAGCTATAATAATAAGTATAATCAATACAATGCTTATTATTACCGCTAACACACCAATAATCATATCCAATACCACCCCCTCGAACTATAAGTATTTCTACCAATAGCCCAAGGCGGAAAACATACAACCACCGTAGCCCACCTCTACAGTTTTCATTTAAATACTTTCATAGTTTATCATATTTACTTAACTAAAGAAATAAAAAATTAACTTAAAAGCCATATTATATTTCCCACTTTTTACACCCCATGGCAAAAATGCGTTAAAGTAATATGTTTCAAAATCCCATAAAGGAATTTTTTCATCAACTTTTAACTCTCCATTCTCAACCCCTAAACCTTTTTACTTTTTAAACTAAAAAAAGCCAGAGCTTTCGCCCTGACTTCTTTATAAGTTCCACTAACTAAATCAAAGATTTAGAGTGTCAATTATCTTAATAATTGAAGAACTCCTTGTGGTTGTTGGTTAGCTTGTGCAAGCATAGCTTGTGCAGCTTGGCTAAGAATGTTATTCTTAGAGAATGCCATCATTTCTTTAGCCATATCAACGTCTCTAACTCTACTTTCAGCAGCTGTTAAATTTTCTGAAGAAGTTCCTAAGTTATTTATTGTATGTTCTAGTCTATTTTGGTATGCACCAAGTTTACTTCTTTCAGCAGAAACTTTATCTATAGCACTTTGAATAGTTGTTACTGCTGCATCAGATTTCTTAGCATCACTAACATCTATAGAATCTACTCCTAATTCTTTTGAACTCATGTTTCCTATAGATAAAGCAATATTTTGTCCTTCATTTGCTCCTATTTGTAGATTCATTCCAACAGAGTCTATTGTTACTTTACCAGTAGTTGTATCAGCAGTTGCAACAGCTGTTTTAACATCTATTGTTAATCCTTTTGCGCCTGCAATTTCATCATTAATTTCTATAGTGTTTCCTTTACCTTCTATTGGATTTGCTACTCCATCAACTGTAATTTTAGCATTTTTTCCAGTAGTTACAACAGCGTCTTTTTCTGTTCCTGCTGCTGCTGAATCATCAGTTATTTTTCCTAATTTTATATCTGAACCTACTTTGTTTGAAGTTATAACTAATTTATTTGATTCTGCTGATGCAGTTGCATCTATTCCTTCTTTTTTTAAGAATTCATTAACTTTATTAACTATATCTTCTTTCTTAGTTCCTGATGCTAATTCAAGTTTTTTATCTCCTACTTTTAAAGTTATCTTAGCACTAGTATCTGCATTAGTTGCTATCTCTGTAGTCGCTTTTGTTGCAGTGGCTTCTTCAACTTTTGTTATAGCAAATTCTGTACCAGCTACTGTTTTATCAGATGCTCCTGTAACTTTGATATTACCTTCAAGATTTGTTCCTAATTTGCTTTTTACATCAGAATCTCCATTTAAAAGTTTCTTAGTATTAAATTCTGTTGTATCAGAAATTCTATCAATTTCATTTCTTAATTGATCCATTTCTTTTTGGATTTGACCTCTATCATTTTCATTATTTGTATCATTTGCACCTTGTACTGATAATTCTCTCATTCTTTGAAGAATTGAGTGAGTTTCATTTAAAGCACCTTCTGCTGTTTGAATTAAAGAAATACCATCTTGAGAGTTTCTTTGAGCTTGATCAAGACCTCTAATTTGTCCTCTCATTTTTTCAGAGATTGCAAGACCTGCTGCGTCATCTCCAGCTCTATTTATTCTTAAACCTGAGCTTAATTTTTCCATTGATTTACCACTGTTAACAGTGTTCATTCCCATATTTCTGTGTGCGTTCATTGCGTTCATATTGTGATTGATTATCATAATAAAATACCTCCTTGAATTTTAAAGTGGACATCCTTTTCCACCATAATTTATTTTTTTATATTTATAGAAACCCTTACGGGATAACTAACTTTGTTGAGTGGAGAATTGAGAGTTGAAAGTTATTATTAATTTTTCTATGAAAAATTTTAAGTTTATTTATAAGTTTTTCTTTAGAAAAACCTCCTAAACTCTCAATTCTCCACTTTCAACTCTCAACTCCCTGCGCCGTGCGTTGTGGGACAAAATCGAAATAAAAAAAGAGCGATCTTCATTAAAACTTAGCTTCCTGCTAATATTTAATGAGAATCGCTCTTCCTGAGCTTGTACTATTATTTAATTTTGTTTTAATATGTCTAGCTTTAATTATTTATATATAAACGCTTTGCTAAAACATAATATAATTTTAAAGTAGCTAAAATTATTATTTACCTCTTTTTTCGTATACTTCGCCTCTTACGATTTCAATTTCTCTTGGTGCATCAATGGCAAGTCTTAAATTGCCTTCTTCAGTCCTTACAACTGCAACCTTTATTTTATTATCTATTACTATATATTCACCCGGTTTACGGCCTAAAACTAACATTAAACACAGTCCCCCTAACGCTTGTCGTATTAAATAAAAATAGGAGAAACATACCCTAATTTTCTTAGCTTCCTGCTAAAATATAATAGGGTTATATGCTCCTCCTGAGTACTTTCATTGCATTCTGCAATTCAAGCAATTTTAAATTTAAAGTAAAATAACATCTTGTTATTTTTTAAGACAAGCCTCTTCCTGAGACATTTAAATTCATCCTGAATCATCTTATATTTATATTATCGTAAGATTAATTATCCACTTTATACTTAAATAGAATTTTTTTCAAGAGCATAAATAACTTTTTTTGTAAAATTATATATTATGTAACATTCTTTTCCTAATTATAGCATATATATATTTATTTTCAATAAAATTCTAATTTTATATATTATCAGTTTAAGATAGTAAAAAGTACTACTCAATTCATAAAATTAAGTAGTACTTTTTATTAATATTAACTAATTCCTACATTACATAGTAAATATATTTAGATTTAATTTTACATATAATAATTTAAATATATTCTAACTTATTTAAATTATTTACTCCATTCAAAATTTCAATATAATCAACAAGAATTACTTTTGAATTTAATTCTTTTATTGAGTCTAATTTTTCTGTTAAAGATGTTATCTTTTTATTAATATTAATATCCTTATTCTTAACAATATTAATTATATCTTTATTCATATTATCTTTTACTAACCAAGTATATAGATCATATATGTTAGTAACTAATAATCTTTGATTATCTATATAACACATCAGTTTTTCATTATTTTCATCAATATTATTAAATCTTAATTTTTCTTCAATCATTGTTGATACAAGTATATTATTTCTTATAATATTATAGTTTGGTCTTATTCCATCCATTAACTCTTCCATACTCTTTAATAAATCTGCTGTAACTTCATTGTTCATTTCTATAAGATCCCTTTTAGCATCATTTCCTCTATATTGTAATACAAATTTACTTAAAATTAATGCAATAACAGATCCTATTATTACGAATAATATTCTATTAACACTTAAAACGGCTGTTCCTCCCATAAGCGCTGCTGAACCTATAGCAGATATAGTAACAAATATTGTACTATATTTATATTGTTTTACATATCCATTTAAATAACCTGCTAACATAAGAATCATAGTTCTTGTAGTTAAATCCTTAAAAATATAAAATAGAGTTGCAATTATCGCTGTACCTACAAATGTTGATAATATCCTATACTTAAATTTTTCTTTAGATACTTCATAATGTGGTTGAATTAATGAATGTATAGTAAATATAATCCATCTTCCCTCGGCTAAATGAAAATAATCTGAAATAAATGCACCTATAGCAATTCCAAGTCCCAATCTAAATGCATAGGAAAACCTTAATGAATCTAACGTAAAATGTTTTTTATAAACATTCATTATTTTAAACTGTTCTGGTATTTTGTCTTCTTTACTTATTAAATTATATTTTTTCTTATCTAATGCTTTCAATTCATATAAACTAGTTTTTAATAAATGCAGAGAATTTAACATCTTTAATATAATAAGATTAGTAGTATCTTTAATTTTATATTTTTCTAATAACTCATTAAATAATTTATCTAAGTTTTCTAGATTACTTTCATCTTCAAAACATATTTTTGCATTATCTATAGATATTATTATATCTTCTTCAATTTCACTTAAATCTTCTAAGTTACTATCATGTTTTATCTTATTAATGTCATTTAAAAGCACATTTAATTTTTCTAAAGCTAAAGATATATTAAGCTTTATCCTACTTTCTTCTGTTATATAAAAATGTTCTGATCTTTTATCATAAACAACTTTTCTAAATTCATTTATAGAGGATATTATTTCACTATCTATTTTTTCAAAAGATTCACCATTTCTAATAGCTCTTATTTTTTGTAACATACTGCTACAACTTTTAGCTAAAAGTTTATTTCCAATTTTATAAACTCTATTTCTATTAGCAATTAATTGAATTGCCATAATAGAAAGCGCTCCAAAAGCTAAAGATAATAATCTTTTTGGTAGCTGATCAGCTGAAATTGGAAATGCTAATATAAAAACATATTGAAGAGTAAATGGTATATAACTAGGTGATTTTAAGTTATAGCACAAAGTATAAGCTATAAAGAACATACTTAGAAAATTAAGTGGTATTGCTAAGAACATATTTGTTGATGCTAAATAAGTTATTATACCCATTGATACATTGAAAATTATTAATTCTACTGTATTTTTTACAGGATTCAAAGTTAAATCCTTACTTAAAAACATAAGCATTGCAGTTACTGTAGTAACTCCTATTAATATGTTTTCATCTCCAAATGCACTTTTAAAACCTATTATAAATACTAAAATGCATGCAAACAGCATGGTTTGAGATATTATTTTCTTTTTCATTTTACCACCTTTTCTCATTTGATTTTTAAGAGTTAAAAAGCATTTTACCATAAAATAAAAAATCATACAATAACGTATTATTGAATGATTTTTTATTAGTTTTTATAAAGTTATCAACACTATCCACAACATGTTGTTGATAACTTTTGTTTCAGTACTCAACATATTGTGTTGCATGTAAATTTCAGTTAAAATTAAGCTCATTATTTATTACGCTTTTTTGTCATATGCTGGCTTATCTGATAAAAGTGCAAAATTAATTTTCTAATTATATATTCTTTCATGTATTTTCTTAAAGAATACTTAAAAAACAGAAAAATTAAATATACATTCTTGTTATTTATACATTTATAGATGTTTTATACTATTTAAAAATAAAAACTACTGTTTATTTGTATACTATTCACCACACATAAGTAGAATAATTAGATATTATACACTTATTTCAGTTATTTAACTTGTAAAACATTTAAAACTACTTATGCTGTGGATAAAATAAATTTTATATTTTATTTCTTAATATTTAAAATATCTTTTATAACTTCTCCTGCAATTATCATTCCTGCAACTGGTGGCACAAAAGACATACTTCCTGGTGTTTGTCTTTTCTTTATTACTATTTTATTTTCATCAGTTCCATTATCATTTTCTTCAGAATTACAAGCTACACTATTATCAACACTAGGTCTTAGTGGCATTTCTTCTGAATAAACTACTTTTAATTTTTCTACGCCTCTTTTTTTAAGTTCACATCTCATTACTTTTGCTAAAGGGCATACCTTTGTTTTAAATACATCAGTAACTTTAAATTGTGTAGGATCTAATTTATTTCCTGTTCCCATAGAACTCATTATTCTTATATTATTTTTATAACAATGTTCTGCTAAAGCAAGTTTTGATGTTACCGTGTCTATTGCATCTACTATATAATCAACATCTGCTGGAATTATTTCAGGTATATTATCTCTATTAACAAATGTTTGATGAGTAATAACATTGCAATCCTTATTTATAGAAAGAATTCTTTCCTTCATTGCTTCAACTTTAGGTTCATCTATTGTATTGTATGTAGCGTGAATTTGTCTATTTAAGTTTGTTAAAGAAATTGTGTCATTATCAACTAATATTAATTCACCAACACCTGATCTTGCAAGTGCTTCAACAGTAAAGCTTCCTACCCCACCAATTCCAAAAATCATTACCTTACTATTTTTTAATTTATCTAAACTATCTTTTCCTACTAATAATTCTGTTCTTACTAAAGAATGTTCTAACATTTTTTGTATCTCCTTCATGCTCTTAGTTAATATTTGTTTCAAATACTCATAGTTTCTTATATAACAAGATAAATTATACTATGAAATACTTAGCTCATTATATCAGAAACAATTAAGATATTACTATTAAATTTTTCTTTTAGTGTTTATAATATAAATTATGTAACTATTAAGTTTTAGTTCAATATTAATTCCATTATTATTTTATATTGAGAGATTAAAATGTAAAACTAAATTCAATTTATAACTAAACATAATATAACTTAATTTTTAGGAGGATTTTTTTATTATGACAATTGGAATAATTGCTGCTATGGCAGAAGAATTAGAAATATTATTAAAAGACTTAAATCTTGAAGAAAAAAAAGAAAAAGCAAATATGGTTTTTCATAAAGGAACTATAAATAATAAAAATGTTGTTGCTGTTGTTTGTGGAATAGGTAAAGTAAATTCAGCAGTATGTACTCAAATATTAATATCTGAATACAATGTTGATAAAGTTGTTAATGTTGGTGTTGCTGGCGGTATTGGTAAAGATATTTACCCAGGAGACATTGTTGTTGCTGAAAATTTAGTACAACACGATATGGATACTTCAGCATTTGGAGATAAGATTGGTCAAATTCCAAGACTTGATACATTTGATTTTAAATGTGATAAAGATATGGTTGCTGCTGCAAAAAAATCTTGTGAAGAAATATCTGAATTAAATAGCTTTACTGGAAGAATAGTTTCTGGAGATCAATTTGTAGCTAACTTAGAAAAAATCCAATGGCTTGAAAAAGAATTTGGAGCTATTTCTTGCGAAATGGAAGGTGCTAGCATAGCTCAAGTTTGTTACTTAAACTCAATTCCATTCGTAGTTATTAGATCAATTTCTGATAATGCAAATAATGGAGCTCATATGGATTATGAAAAATTCACTCCAATTGCAGTTAAAAACTCAACTAATATACTTAAAAATATGTTAAAAAAACTATAATAAAAGGCTCTGTTTTAGTAGCATGTTGATATATACATAAGCAAAGTGGACTGCGTAATTACAATGCCACTTTACCTACTGTATATATCAACATCTATTTAAAACAAGGCCTTTTATTATATAGTTTTTCCTTAAATAATATTCCTCCTCTCAATTCTCAAATACTTTTATCCCTATGAGTTCTAGACTTACTTCATAGTAAAATAATCAGAAACTTGAACCTTACAGTTTCCTAAGTTATCATTTACTTTTTGAGTATCATAAACTCTTGCAAGCTTTATCTTACCTGTTCCATTTTTAATCCAGTTATAACCTACATTCTTAAATTCCAATGTATTAGTATTTCCATCACAGTAAACAGTTTTTACATATGCATTACTATCAGATTCAAATCCATATAATACATAAGTTCCTGCTGCAAAATTTTCCTTGCCTTGAACTGTACAATTGAATTTACTATCTTCTTTTTTAGTAGATGCATTAATTATTTCATTAGTCAATTTATCTTTACTTACAACCTGCATCTTAGATGACTTAAGGATTGTACCTTTATTATTATTTTTAATTTGTGATACTATATAATCATTTGCATTCATTTCCCCTAATATATCAGTTATATATATATTGGCATTTGATCCACTTAATTTATCAGGCTTATCCCACTTTATAGTATCTACAATCTTATTATTTGAATTATAAAGATCACACTTCACATCATATTCAGCATTATTTTTAATTTCATAATTAAAAGATACATCTTGTTTATCTATATTTAATTTAGATTGATATGAATCTGTTGAGCTATTATGATGCTTAGATCCACCACCTGATTTCTTTTCTGTATTATCATTAACTTTTTCAGTATCATTTTTTTGTTCAGTTCCAGAATTATTGTTAGTAGTGTTATTTGCATTTTGATTTGTAGTTATATCTATATTTCCTGGCGCAAATTCCTTGGCTATCTTAGGGATTTCACTACTTACACACTCTCCACTTTCAGAGAAGGTATATGTTTTTCCTTCAATAACCACATTTCCTTTTTGCATTTCTCCATTTTGGCCTAATGAATAAACCTTATTATCAACCTTAACTACACCAGTTTGCATTGCTCCATTTGATGATGTATAGTACCATTTTCCATTGTCACTTACCCAACCAGTTTTCATTGAACCTGAATTATCTGTATAATACCATGACCCATTATCATTAATCCATCCTGTTTGCATTGATCCACTTTGAGAAGTATAGTACCAACTTCCACCATCATTGACCCAGCCTGTCTTCATTGCACCTGAAGCATCTGTATAATACCATGCTCCATTATCATTTACCCATCCTGTTTTCATATAACCATCTTGATTAAAGTAATACCATGTATTATTTATATTTTCCCAACCAACAGAATAAGAGCTTTCCTTGTCATTCCACCATCCATTATTATCTTGCTTCCATGCTGCTGATGCTCCAACAGGAGATACAGAAGCTATAATTGATAGTGCCATTACTGCCGCTGTAATCTTTTTTAATCTAGCACTTTTCATAAAATTTTACCCCTTCCATAATTTCAACTCATATTATTTTAAAATTCACTTAACTTTTAAATTTAATAAAAATAACTTTCTTAAACTACCATTAAACTTAAGCTGATTAATAATTTAATTAATAAAAAAACAACTTACTTAACCCTTATTTGAGTTCAATTCATTAACAAATTAAAAATCATATTTGTTTTTTATATTTACATAAATACGAAGTAACTATTGCTGTTATTGGAACCGTTAATATTATTCCAATACTTCCTGCAAGTCCTTGAATTACTTCTGTCCCTATTACATCTAAATTCATTAATCTATTAAACGTCATATTAGAAGAATATAATAAAATAAGTAAATTTAAAGATCCACCTGCAAAAGCTAAAATCAATGTGTTCGCCATTGTTCCTATTATATCTTTTCCTATATTCATTCCACTTTTAAATAAATTACTTATTGACATACTATTATTTATAGAATGAATTTCAAATATAGATGAAGATATTGACATAGCTACATCCATTACAGCACCTAAAGCAGATATTAATATTCCAGCAAACATTATTCCCTTTATTTTAAGACCTGCATTTTCAGATATATACATAATACTTTCTGCATCAGCCAAATTAACTCCTGAAAGATTAGCCCACAAACCAAATATATAAGCAAATATACCTGCAATAATAACTCCTGATAAAGTTCCAAGTATAGCTGCTGTACTCTTTCTATTTACTCCTGATATCAATATAAGAGTTATAGTTATACTAATAATTGCAACTATAAGCGATGACAATATAGGACTTACCCCTCTAAGCATTAAAGGAAGCATCAAATATATAACAGAAACTATTGTAAATATTAATGAAACAATTGCTTTTAATCCTCTAAATCCACCTACTAATAATATTGAAATTAAAAATAATAATCCCATAGTTATTAATACATGACTTCTTGTAAAGCTTGAAATCATAATATCACTTATATTTCCATCTTTAATACATAAAGCAGCTATTACTTTACTCCCGGCCTTTACCTTAGTATTATAAAGTCTACTTATATTATTAAGCACATTATATTCATTATCTTTGTATGGCCCATCTAGAATTTTCAATTTAACTTCTTGATACCCTAATTCTATATCCTCAATATACTTGTCCTCTTCAAGCTTTTCCTTATTAACTTTAATTACTTGTGCTTTATAATATCCAACACCCTGATTTCCCTTATCTTGCACAAATCCACTATTAAATATATATTTTGATGAATATATAATAGCTATCCCTAAAAACAAAGTTACTATTATGAATATAATATCTGTTTTATACTTTTTTATCTCCACAGAAAAACTCTCCCCTTATTTCATTATACAGAAGGACATTCTCAATAAGTGTTTAATATAACTCCCTCTTTAACTAAATATATAATTTAGTTTTCAAAAAACTTTCTTTATATAAACATAGCTCAAAACTAAATGCCTTCTATATAATGACTTACTTCTTCTAATATTGATTACCTTTTACTTCTTAAGTTTAAAAATTAATTAACTCTATTTCTTGTTAAATCTTTGTTTTCCCAATGTTTGCTTACAACATTTTCTTGGAATTTAATTTCACCAGTATTTCTTACTCTTAATCTTCCATTTTCAGGATCCCATGATGCTAAACCAATTGCTGAAACGTTGTCACCAACTTCAATGTTCTTATCCCATTTACCTAGAGATTCTTCTTTATTTATTCCATCCCAAATATATCCTTCAACATATACTCTTGATTCACCTGATCCATCATCAATATATAGATTTTGTTTATCCATTCTTACAACCTTACCTTGTACCTTAACAAGCTTTCCACCATTACTTGGTAGCATACTGTCTTTAGTTGAAAGTTCTACAGGTTTTACATCAACTATATTTTCATCTAATATTTGAACGTTTTTAGCTTCAATATTTCCTGATACAGGTCCAGCATTTCTATCTGCTAATGAAATTTCAAGTTCACCTTGATAAGCATCAACCACTCCTGTAATTCTAACTTTTTGACCAACTTTTAGTTTAGTACTAGATACTCCAAATATACATGCTCCACCAGTTTCATCTGTAATATAAACAACTTCAAAGAATGAATTCTTAGGTTCTACAGCTTCAGATTGTGAAGTAACATACCCTTCTACAGTAACCTTTTGACCATATAAATCTGGTGTTCCATCATTATTACTATCTTTTCTAATATCACCTAATTTAATTGTATTAATTTCTTTAGATGGCATCATCCAATTTACAATATTATTAGTAATTTTTACATTAGAATATTTATCTCCATTAGTACCATCAATCTCAAAATCAGAGAAGAAAGTATTTCCTGAAACTACTATCTTTGCACCATTGCTTAATTGTTCAACTCCCATTGTATTTACGCTTCCCTTAGGAACTTCTACATTATCTTTATCACCATCAGCATCTTTTGTCTCAGTAGTTTCAAATCCCTTTACTAAGAAATCAACCCCATCTGGACTTGCACCATCAGCTAAAATTACTGATGCACCATTATAGAAACTATATTGATCTTTTCCATTTTCAACTCCAGTAAGCAAATTATAATTTGGTGAATCATAATTAGTTAAATACAATCTATATTTTTCTTTTCCGCCAGTAGTATTATCAATTACTTCATCATCATTTACTCTTAACTTAGTTCCTATAGCTTCTAAAACAGGATTCATTTGACTTCCATTGCTATATTCACCTTTTCCATCTTTATAGTCTGCTCTAGTTGATACTATTACATTTCCTCCATTTTCTACATATCTCTTTATGGCTTGTATTTCACTATCCTGAAATTTACTTGCTTTTAAATCTCCATTATCAGTGCTTTGTGGATTTGTAAGAACTAATATCTTAACATCTTTTAAAGTTTCATCAGTTATCTTATCTTTATTTATTACTGTTAGCCCATCTTTTTCTGTCAATAAACTCTTAAATGCAGTGTACTTTCCAGCATAATCACCTGTTACATATTGATTATAGTGAGCTCCATCAACTAATATTTTTTTAACCTTATCAGGATTTACAACCTTTACTTTAGCGCTAGTAGTAAATGATTTTTCTCCCTTGTCTAACTTAACAGTTGCTTTTGCATATAAAGTATATTCACCTTCTTTATCTGCTTTCCAATTAAATTTAACATTTTCAGTCTTAGTGCTTGCCACACTTCCAACTAGTTTTTCACCAATCTTACTATCAGCATTTATATTATCCTTAAAGAATTCAAACTTAACATCCTTAACTTCTTTTTCACCATTATTAAAGAATCCAACATTAAGTTCTACATCCTCACCTGGTAATGTCATATCAGTATCAACAGATGCATTTGATAATCCAACATTTAAAGCATCTCCAACCCAAACAGGTGCTGTTACTGATATATCCTTATCTTCTTCTACAACTTTAACATAATAGTAACTGTATTCTGGATCTAAAGTTAATTCCCAATTAGCATTATTATCATTAAATGTCTTAGATTCAACTTCAACTCCACCATTAGCTATTATTGAAATCTTCTTTATCTTATCAGTAGGATCAGTTGCATTTATCTTAAAATTAAGCTTACCATCTACATTTCCTAATGAAGTACCCATAACTTCATCGTTTACTGTATAATCTATTGTCATATCAGTATCTTCTGAAGCATATACTCTCTTTTCTCTAAGAGCATCATATATAGAATCTCTTGAATTATCATCTGCAAGTACTATTGTTCTAGCATTATTAGATGTAAACCAATTTCCCTTATGATTATCTTGGCTGTTAGTTGGTGCAACATGCCACCCCTTATCTAAAGCTCTTGTATAATATTCATAACTTGGAAAATATCCTGATCCCCTTATTGGACCTTCACCATTTCCTACTTCAATTAGATTTACATTTTTATCTGCACCTTCACTATAGAATCCAAAGTCAGCAAAATCACCAAAAGTTTTACCTGGATGATTTAATTGAGATATAGATTGTGGCTGAGTTTGAATTGTTTTATAGTAATTTTGTAAGTCCATAGCTTTATTATTTCTTGTTTCAAATCCCGGTGTATTAAAAGTATTTATATGACCCCATCCACCAGTAGAGCCTGACCATGTCATTTCATATCCATAAATAGCAGTAAACTTTCCTGGATCATTGTATTTATCAGCTGTCTCATGAGCCTTTGTCCATTTTTCACTTTTTGATCCATCACCTAAATTAGCTTCCGTATCATGATCAAACCAATTTGAGTGATCTGTTACTGCATAATAATCAGCCTTATTATCCTTTACCCATTGATAAGCTTCATCTAATGAACCACTTCCATCTGAAATATTAGTATGTGCATGAAGTTGTCCAAATAAATGTTTTAAATTACCTTCCTTAAACACTCTAAATGACCATTCTTTAGTAGTTAAATTTCCTACACTATCTTTAACCTCTATTTTTACTGCATGTGACCCTATATTAAGTTTATTACTAGGTGTGTACTCAATAGATTCTTTTGCAATTTTAGCATTTGATGTAACATCATTATTATCTAAGTACACTTTAACAGAAGTTGTATCTATATCTTTTTCAGACTTAATTGAAGCTTTTATATTTGAAAAATCATCTACTTTAACTCTAGAATTCTCAGCTGGAAACATATCATATATTTCAGGTGCAATACCATTTGTAACTCTTACAGAATAAGTGTCTGTATTACTATCTCCATTTTTATCTTTAGCAGATATATAATATTCTAATCCCTTTAAATCTAATTTTTCTTTTACTATAGTTACACTATATTTACTACCTTCACCCTTAATCATTTCTAGTTTTTCAAACTTTTCAGCTCCAGTAACTTTATAATTTAACTCTACGTTGCTAATTTCAGTTCCTGTTATCTCTGCATCTACCTTTAAATCACTATTAATATCAGCTTGTTTAATAGCTTCATGATTTATATTTAATTTAGCTACCTCATCAACTTTAGTGAAAGTACATGATTTTCCATAGATTTGAATAGTTTTGTCAAATCGCCCCATAGTACCTTCTACATTTACTACATCACCACTCTTTATATCAGAAGGTGCTGCGAAAATATCTAAAACTTCATTATCTTGTTTTAATTTATATTCTTTTTTCTCCTCTTTACCTTCTTTATCTTTTTTAACAACTATATCTACAACTGCATTTTCAATTCTTACATATTTAGAATCATATTTACCTGATTTTAATTCTTTTATAGTTAAAGTTTCTGGAGTTAAATCTGTATTTTCTTCAACTATCTCAATTTGACTTACTTGTAACTGTGCTAATTTATGAAAATCACCTTTTTTACCTGTAACTTTAACCTTATTTCCTTTCTTTACTTTATCAAATTTAATTTCAGTTTTATAATTAGATATAGCTATGCCACCGGTTTCATCTTCTATATATAATGTCTTATTATTATCATTAAAAGAAACTACCCCTTCTACAGTGGCTTCTTTATCTTTTTCTATTTTTAAAGCATCTTCAATATTGATAACATCAGTAGCTTCTTTAGAATCTTCTATCACATCTTTATTCTTATCTTCATTTTCTTTGTCTTTATCGACTACCTCTTTATCCTCAGATCCTATGTTATCGGTTACATTTTTATCAGTATTAGTTTCTCCTTCTGAAGCATCCCCTTTGCTTACATCAGTTTTACTCTCATCAATTTCTTCTTTAACTTTTTCCTGCTCTGTTACATTCTCCTCCATCTTAGCATCATTTTCATCAACCTTGGTTTCTGAGCTATTTAACATTGATTCAATCATATCACCTAGTGCAAATGTTCTTTGACTTGGTAATATAACAGAAGTAGTTACAACTGATACAGAAACTAACAAAGCAAGTAGTCTTTTATTTTTCTTTATCATTACTTCCCCTCCCATTAATTGTAAATATCCTTTTGTAATTACTAGTATATGGTATCTGTATATCGTTTTCAATATTTGAAAATATTTTTATAAATTTAAAATTTTATTCATACTATAATTCACTACATATTAATTTTAATGTTGTTTTTTTATAAATATGTAAAAAATATCTATTTGATCAAAAGAAATAGCTATGTTGATAAACTTCTTATTATTTAAAATTACAGAAATATAAAAACTGTTGCTAACTTAAACTTTAAATATTTTTTTGTCATAAAAGATGAGTACTCCATCAATAATCACTCATAAAATTCCTAACTTGCTCTACGCCTATAAATCTTTATTGCTAACCTGCTATTCCGCACACTGAATAAGTCTACCGAAAATATGTTTTCATCATTTATACCCTAAAACATTCTTATTTTTTTATAATTCTCCAATCATATATTAATTTTAATCATAAAAAAGAACATAAATTAAAAATTATAGAACTATTTAAAGTATCTATTTTTCTAATTTTATGCTCTATCTTATTTTATTTTTACTGTTTAAATCCATGACAAAACTTTTTATTTATTTGTTAATATTTTTGAACAGTAATAACTTATTCACAATTTTAAATTTATCATCAACAATAATAAGATTTATTTTTATAAATTTGTGGATATTTTTTTAAATTTAAATCTTTAAAGCGTGGATACGCCTTGTCCCTTTCTGATAAAATTACATTTTCTATTTTTTCCAAAGGCCACTTTATGTTTATATCAGGATCATTCCACATAATTCCCCCATTATCCTCTGGATCATAGAATTCTGTACATTTATAGTTAAATATAGCTTCATCTGAAAGTGTTAAAAATCCATGTGCAAATCCCTCTGGTATATAAACTTGCTTTTTATTTTCTTCATTTAGTATAAAACTTTCCCATTTTCCAAAGGTTAGTGATCCATATCTTAAATCTACAGCTACAATAAAACCTTCTCCTTTTGTTACTTTTATTAAACTTCCTTGATTATGCTGTTTTTGAAAGTGAATCCCCTTTAGCATACCTTTTTTTGATTCAAACTCAAATTCTTGAACAAATATCATATTAATTCCAGCTTTTAAAAATTGCTTTTTATTATACATTTCTGTACAATACCCTTTTTCATCTTTAAAAACTCCAGGTTCTATAACGTATACACCATCCATTTTAGTTTCATTAAAATTCCCCATTTCCCAATCCCCCTGACTATAAATTAATATTCATTTTTAAATAGTTTCTACTTATCATTTTGTATACATATCTTTATCTTTTCTATTCTCTTTTCTTTTATGGATTCTATTTTAAATATTATATTCTCGTATTCAATTACTTTTTCCTCTATATTATTTGGTATTTTTCCCATAATATTAATTAAAAATCCACTTATAGTATCACACTCATCAGAAACTAGCTGAATATGAAGATAATCATTTAAATCATCTATGGGCATTAACCCATTAACTATAAATGTGTTGCTATCTATCTTTTGTATAAAACATTCTTCTTCATCATATTCATCATCTATATTTCCCATAACTTCTTCTACTAAATCTTCTATTGTAACTATTCCTGAAAAGCCTCCATATTCATCTATAAGTATTGCCATATGCTTTTTATAACTTTTAAGTTCATTAAATAAATCATCAATATTTTTAGTTTCAGGTACAAAATATGGTGAATGTAATATTTCTCTTATATTCACATTTTCAAATTCATGTTTACGTGCTTCAAGTATAAAATCTTTCATGTATAATATCCCTATAATATTGTCAATATCCTCTTCATATACAGGTACCCTAGAATATTTTTCTTCTAATAATTCATCTAAATATTCTTCCAAAGGCTTATCTATATTAATTAAGTACACTTCTGTTCTTGGTGTCATTACTTCATCTGCTAGCTTATCATCAAACTCAAATATACTGTTTATCATTTCTTTTTCAGTTTCATTTATAACACCATGTTCTTGCCCTACTTCTACTAACGACTTTATTTCTTCTTTGGACACTTTTTCATCTAATCCCTCTTTGTCTAAACCCGCTAAACTAACTAATATATTTGTTGATGCTGAAAGAAGTTTTATAAATGGTGCAGTTATTTTAGATACATATAATATAGGTCTTACAGAAAACATTGCAATAGCCTCAGACTTCTTAAGTGCTATTCTCTTTGGAAATAACTCTCCAAATACTAATGTTATATAAGATATAATAACAGTTACTATTATTAATGCTATTTTATTGCTATATGGTACATTAAGTCCACTTAGATAACGTGCTAAATCTTGTGATATTCCAGTAGCAGCAGAAGCACTATTAAAAAATCCTGCAAGAGTTATACCAACTTGTATAGTAGATAAAAACTTAGTTGGCTCTTCCATAAGTTTTAATAATGTTATTGCCTTCTTATTTCCTTCTTCTGCAAGAAGTTTTATTTTATTTTTATTTAATGACACTATGGCCATTTCTGCTGAGGCAAAAAATGCATTAACTAATGTTAAAATGACTATTAAAATTATTTGTGAAGTTATATTCACAGACCCAGCCTCTGGTTGCATTATTATTTCCTCCCCAATTTATCTAATATAAAAAAATTATGATAATGCCATATATAAAATGTTTATATATACTTATATTGTTCCTAATTATATATTTTAATTATTCATAATTAGTTTCAATAATTTAATTATCTTATATAGTAATTCATATTAATTTATATTACTTTTTATATCTTGGAAAATAAAAAAGCAGAAAAATCCACATTCAAAACTCAATCAAGTTTTGATTTTGTTATTTTTTCTGCTTTTATTTCTTTTCTATTTTACTCAATATTTTCTACTTTAATGAATCTTCTTTCTGATAGTAAGTTTTTTGAAACTTCTATTTTAATTTATGAACAAATAGTCCACTCCTTAATTTGGGCTCAAACCATGTAGATTTTGGAGGCATTACTTCACCAATATCTGCTACTTTCAGTATATCTCTAACTTCTGTTGGATACATTGAAAAAGCTATTTTCATATCAGTATTTGCTCTATGTTCCAATTCTTTTAGTCCTCTTATTCCACCAATAAAATCTATTCTATCAGATGTTCGCACATCTTCTATTCCTAATATAGGAGTTAATATATTT
Source organism: Clostridium cagae (assembly GCF_900290265.1). Lineage (NCBI taxonomy): Bacteria > Bacillati > Bacillota > Clostridia > Eubacteriales > Clostridiaceae > Clostridium > Clostridium caccae. Next base: position 43,141 of record NZ_OKRA01000006.1, on the reverse strand, counting down.
TGTTGTAATATTGATACATCAAGGCTTAATATTGGATCTTTTGCATTAAAAGTTCCTTCTTTAGCTTCTAATACATACCACTTATTTTCTAAATACATACCAAACATATGCTTTTTATATGGTTTAAATGGCTCCTTAGTTGGTGCATTACATATATCAAATTTACTTTCTAATTTATCTAGAAATTCACTTTTAGTTAATCCATTTAAATCTTTAACTACCCTATTATAATCCATTACCATTAAATCATTATCTGGAAATGCTACTGCTAAAAAATAATTAAATTCTTCTTCTCCAGTATAATCAGGATTTTCTTTCCTTCTCTTTAATCCAACTTCAACTGCTGAAGCCGATCTATGATGTCCATCTGCTATATACAAATAATCTATTTCTTTAAATAGATCTATTATTTCATCTATTATGATTTCATTATCAATTGCCCAAACAACATGAGTAATCCCATCTTCTGATACAAAATTATATAAAGGTTTTCTTTTACTTTCATTTTCAATCCATGCTTGGATAATTTCTGATGCAATTTGATCTTCTTTATAAGTTAAAAATATAGGACCTGTATTTGCATTACAACAATCAACATGTCTTATTCTATCATCTTCTTTATCTTGTCTAGTAAATTCATGCTTTTTTATAACGCCATTAAGATAATCATCAATAGATGCGCAAAATACTATTCCTGTTTGAGATCTCCCATCCATTATTTGTCTATATATATACAGACAAGGATTAATATCTTGTATATACTCACCATCATCAATCATTTTATTTAAATTGTCTCTCGCTTTTTCATAAACTTTTTTATCATGTACATCTATTGAAGGATCTAAATCTATTTCTGCTCTATCAATATGAAGAAACGAATATTGGTTTCCCTTTGCCATATCTCGCGCTTCCTCACTATTCATAACATCATAAGGTAAAGCTGCTATTTTTGATGCTAAATCGCTAATTGGTCTGATACTTTTAAAAGGTCTAACTACAGCCATTTAAACTTCCTCCTAATTATTTAAAATATTTTTATTATATATATAAATCCCTATTTTAAAATTCATTTAAAATAAAATGTATTAACATTACTTAAAATCCTACTTTTGGGTATTCTTTAATTATATTGTAAACAATTTCACCAAATTAATAAACTACTTTGTTAATTTTTAGTATATATTTTTTATGTAATATATATTTACAATTGAATTTTCATTAAAAAATTCAAATTATTTTTATATGTAATTTAAATTTCTAAAAAACAAAGTGGCTTACGCCACGCTTTTTTAGTTGATAGTGGAGACTTGAGAACCTCTCCACCATCAATTTTTAACTATTATTTCTAAAATCTTAGATTTCATCAAACTTTTAAACTTTAAGAATTTTATAATTTAAAAAAATCCTTAATAATTGAAACTACCTCATCCCCAATTCTGGTTTGAGCTTCTTTAGTCGCTGCTCCAATATGAGGAGTTACGCTAACTTTAGGATGATTAATTAAAGTTTCATTTTTTGTTGGTTCTTCTTCAAATACATCAATTCCAGCACCTGCAATAACTTCATTGTTAAGTGCTTCTAATAATGCTGCTTCATCAACAACTTTTCCTCTAGCACAATTAATTAAATATGCACTTTTTTTCATCAAATTTAATTCATCTTTTCCTATTAATGATCCATTTTCTTTATCATATGGAACATGTAATGATATAAAATCAGATTCTTTTAAAGCTTCTTCAAATGATACAAATGGATAGCTTAACTCTTCATGCTTTCCTTCTATTGTATTATATATAACATTCATACCTAATGCTGTTGCCTTTTTAGCTAAAGATTGTCCTATTCTTCCCATTCCAATAATTCCAAGTGTCTTTCCTGCCAATTCAAATCCTTGATATTTTTTCTTATTCCATTCACCATTTCTCATAGTTACATTAGCTATTCCAACAAATCTTGAAACTGCAAACATATGCGCTAATGCTAGTTCTGCAACTGAATTAGAGCTTGCTGATGGAGTATTTGTAACACTTAAATTATTTTTAACAGCATAAGGTATATCTATATTGTCTATCCCTACCCCTGCTCTAATAATTAACTTTAAATTACCACCTATTTCTTTATCAATAACATCAGCTGTAACTTTAGTAGCTGATCTTATAACTAATGCATCAAATTCTTTTAATTTTTCACCTAAAATATCTTGATCAAAATGTTCATTTATAACTTCAATACCCAAACTTTTTAAACTTTCTATAGCTTTAGGTTGCAAACCATCGTTTGTTAATACCTTAATCATAAAAATCCCCCCAATTTTTTATAAGTTGAAAGTGGATAATTAAAGAGTTTAGAGTTTTTTTAAGCCCATCATATTAACTCTAAACTTTCACACAGTACAATGTTTCAATAAAACACTGCTTGTCTTAGTTTTAAAACATAGTAATATTTTTAATATATGTTGATATATTCAATAGGTAAAGTGGCATTGTAATTGGACTTTGAGAATTCTTAATGAGTATTGTCACTTTTACTGCTTGTCACAATTTTATATTGGGAACAAGCTGAAATGGGACTATACTCATTTTAGCATTCCTAAGTTCAATTACTCAGTCCACCTTTGCTTATGAATATATACACAGTTTTCAAAACATGTCTAAAATCTATAGCCCTAAAATTTCTTCTATATTTTTAAGCAATTCCTTTACATCTTCTACTGTGCAATCTGCCATATGAGCTATTCTAAATGTCTTTTCTTTTAAATCACCATATCCATTAGAAATTTGGAATCCTCTTTTACCAAGCTCTTTATTTAGCTCAGCTACATTTATTCCTCTAGTATTTTTAATTGTTGTTAATGTATTTGATAGATGATTTTCATCTGGGAAAATTGCAAAATATTTTTTAGCCCATGCTCTAACAATTTGTGCCATTTCAAGGTGTCTTGCAAATCTATTCTCTAGTCCTTCTTTATTAAGTATATTATCTAATTGGTAGTCAAGAGCAAACATGTGAGAAAGTGATGGTGTTGAAGGATATTGATAATCTTTCTTTTGAATATATTGATATAATTTTAATAAATCTAGGTAATATCCTCTATTTTGAACCTTTTCTGCTCTTTCTTTAGCTTTTTGTGAAAAAGTACATACTGATAATCCTGGAGGCAAACCTAAGGCCTTTTGAGATGATGTAATACAAACATCTATACCCCATTTATCAACTTCTATTTTCGTCCCTGCTGCTGAACTTACTGTATCAACAATAAAAACTACATCAGGATATTTCTTAACTATATTACCTATTTTATCAACTGGATTCATTACTCCTGTTGATGTTTCATTATGAGTAACAGCTACCAAATCATATTTACCTGTACTCAATACTTTTTCTACTTCAACTGGATCTATTGCTTGTCCCATTTCTACTGAAAATAAATCAGCTGGAACATTGTTATTAACTGCCATGTCATACCATCTCTTTCCGAAAGCCCCTACGGAAAATACAGCTGCTCTTTTAGCAGTACAACATCTTATAGCACCTTCCATAAGTCCACTACCAGAAGTTGTAGAAAGTAATATTTCATTATTTGTATAAAATAACTTTCTTAAATTATCGCTTATTCTTCTTTGTAAAATTGAAGCATCCTTACTTCTATGTCCTATCATTGGCGTTGCCATTTTTTCTAGAACATCCTCTCGAACCTCAACAGGTCCTGGAATAAATAATTTTTTATGCATTTTAAAACCACCCCATTTTTATTAATAAATTATATTGCTTACTAATGCTTATTTAATATTGATTTATTTGTATATTTTACTACTTATTTACATTTAACTCAATATTTCATCTCTTCAAATTATGCCGTTTTGCCTTTGTTAAATTTTTAACCATTTTTACTGCTTTTCTTCACTTTTATTGTTAATTTATTAACAATAAGTTTTGGCTATATTTTAACAATTATAGGTATATTTTTTAAAATCTAAGCATTTTTATATTCCCTTTAATATATTTATGCTCCCTCTATATTATTTGTGAAATTTATTATTGAATACATATAAAATAAAATGGAGTGTTAATTTCATAATTAACAAAATTTTACATATTAATTTACTACATCATAATAACATTATTTGGTATTTTTATCAATATATTGATGATAGATAAATTGTTTTTCAAATTTTTAATGAATTTTAAATTTCGTATATATTTCTTACTTACCACCCTTTTTCACTAAATATTTACCTAATCTTAGGATTTATAATTTTAAAATCCTTAAAATATATATCTTAATATTTAAACAAAATTATAAATTTACTTATCTACAGATTATTTTTTTAACAAAAGTTAATTAATTTACATAATAATAATCTAAATTCATAAAAATAAAAAAATAAAAAAAGCTCTCTAATAATTTTTTAATAAAATTATTAGAGAGCTTTTTTTATTTAATATCTATCATCTTCTTCATCAAAAAACAATACTGATTCAGTTTCTCTACAATACTTTACACACATACATTGTGCTAATTTTCTTGGACATCTATAACATAAACATGTTAAATCATGTGAATTACATTTTCCATTTTTAAATTCTGGACAATCGTCACAATTAATCCCATTTCCTGCTGGCATAACATCAATTCCTTTCTCTGAAATTATAATATATAATTATTTACTACTAAATTATAATACCATTATTATAAACATAAATTCAAAGCTTTAAATTAATATTTCTTTATTTTTAAATACAATATGTGCAATTGTATAACTAATTATCGTTGTTGCTAGCATTACAATTATTCCATTGTACGGAGTTATATTCACATTTCTATACATATATGCTATATCTCCAGTTATCACTGACCCTACTGAAGCGTAACTTAGGAATATAAGATGTGCAAACTTTGATGAAAAATCAAATATTTGAAATATTATAGTTCCTGATGCTGTTATTATAATTGATATAGCAGTTGTTATATTGCTACTTTTAGATAATGTTGATATTAAAAATACTACAGAGCAACAAGTTATTATAAATAAAATTTGTAATAACAAAGCTTTTATTATTAACTCATTAAATGTTCCTATGTTTCCCGTATTAGATATTCTAATTAAATCTGGATACCTTTGAGTTGCTATATTTGAAGAATCTAAAGCATATCTTACTCCCATTGTTTTTGGATAAGTTCCTGAATTAAATCCAGTTGAAATTCCAATTCCTAAAAATGCTAAAACTTCTGTTGACATAATCATTGTTAATGCAGTAATTGTAACTGCTACAAATTTAGATAACAGTACTTTTCCTCTTGATACTGGTTGCACTAACAAGAATTTTAATGTTGGTGGATTATATTCTCCTGATACAATATCACTCATAAATACAGATATTCCTACAGCTAACAAAGCTAGCCCTAATATAGTCACCACTGTATCTATATAATTGTATGCATTAAATTCATATCCATATAATGGTTTTATATCATTTTGCTCTAAGTATTTAAGTTTATTTATTCTTTCTGAAATCCAAGTTTTATCGTCTTCTGTAATGTTCTTATTTTTTAAATTTTCCTCGTGTCCTTTTATTTCTTCTGTAATTTCTACTTTCCATTGTTCTACATTGTCTTGATTTTTTATTTGATTTTCATATTTTATCTTTTCTTCTTCATAATGCTTTAAGTCATCTTTAAGTGTATTTAAATATTCCGTATCTTTACTATTTTCTATTTTACTCATTTCTTCTTCTGTATAGTTAATGCTCTTTTGTATTTGTTCTATTTTATACTGTGGAGAATTATACTTTTGCATATTTTTATCTTCATAATATAAACCAAATATACAAACTCCCATAAATACTAAAAATAATCCAAATACAATCCATGTTTTTGTTCTTTTAAGTATTTTTATAAGTTCATTCTTTATTAATGAAAATATCATTTAAATAGATCCTCCATTCATAAGCTCCATATATCTTTCTTCTAACTCTTGCTTATTTTTATAAACTTCACAAATTTCTATATTTTCGCTTACCAATTTTTTTATTAACTTAGAAGTCATATCTTTTTCTATAAGTAAAACTATTTCATCACCATTTATTTTACTCCTAATAACATATGGCAACGTCTTAATTATATCTAATACTGCATTAACAGGATGTTTAGTTTTTAATATTATATCATCTTTACCAGTGTATATACCTTTGTTATCCATCTTCTCTATAGATTGAATTACACCTTCATTTATAAAAGCCACTTTGTCACATAAATTTTGAATTTCACTTAATATATGAGAGGAAATAAATACTGAGATTTCTTTTTCTTTAGATGCTTTCTTTATAAGTTCTCTAAATTCTAATATTCCCGTTGGATCTAATCCATTAGTAGGTTCATCTAATATAAGTAGTTTCGGATTTCCCATTAAAGCTACTGCGAGTCCTAATCTTTGTTTCATTCCAAGAGAATATTTTGAAACTTTATCATCTATTCGTTTTTCAAGACCTACAAGCTTTACTAATTCTTCTACTTCTTTTTTAGATACACTTCTAATTCTTGCTATTTGCATTAAATTTTCTCTTCCAGAAAGATATTTATATAATTCAGGATTTTCAACTACAGCTCCTACGTTTTTAAGTGCCTTTTCTTTATTTTTATTTAAATCATAACCACATATTCTTATCTCACCATTACTAGGTTGTATTAAGCCTACTAACATTCTTATAGTTGTAGTTTTTCCTGCACCATTAGGACCTAGAAATCCAAATATTTCTCCTTGCTTTATAGAAAGGTTTATTCCTTTAATTATCTCAGTTTTTCCCAATGTTTTATAAAGATTTTCTATTTCTAAAACATTCATACATTTTCCTCCTTAACGTGAGCTATACTTAGAATTATAAGTACAACAAATTAATAAATATATATATAATTTCTTAATATTTATTAAATATATTTTAAAATTCTCAATATAAATATGCCTGTATCTTTAAAATTTATCATTCTCTCAATGATAAATAAAAAAGAGCTTGTATTATTTAATTATAAGTAACTACCATAATAAACAACAAACTCTATTTAACATGATTATTTATTTTTATAATATTAATTTCTTCAGAATTTCATAGATTTAATCATCTATAAAAATACTTGTAATATTGCTAAAAGTATTACCCCTGGTATACCTAAAAAGCCTGCAATTAATGCAGTAATTGGGTTTATTGCTAATCCAAAATTAAAATTAGCACCAACTAAATTTACTACATATAATATTACAACTCCAAGAACTCCATTTATAAGAATCTTTAATGGCCATTTTAAAAGTTTTATCATTACAAATAATAAAACTAATCCAATCAGACCATATACTATATATTGCTCATTCATACACAAAAACTCCTTTTTTTATTATTTTGAAGAAATATTTCTTTGAAAAATATAATCATTAGTTACTTTAATTCCCTTGGATTTAGCTATAAGTAATAGATAATCATATCTTTTTTTAGCCATTTCTTCTGCATATATTGCTACTTCTATTAATTTAGAATCATTCACATTATCGAACATACTTCGTGCTGCATCAATTTCAGACTTAGTATCTTCTAATTGCTCTATTAATTCCTTATTTACATCTATATCTTTAGTTCTATTAATTAAATATTCAATTACACTCTTTTTATTCATATAACTACCTCCAAACACTACTATTAGAATTTTAGCCATAGGTTTGGATGTATATACTTAAATTATATATTTTTTTGTATTATAGTAACACTTTTTTTAAAGAATTCATAATATACTACTATAAAAGCTTTTCACTCATATCAATAAAAAGTTCTAACTCCCATCTATATAACACCTTTTTTTCTGGAACCCAATATCTATTGGGTTCCATTTTTAGTTCTATGATTTGTTTTATAGATTTTTTTAATTAGACAGTGATATTATAGTATAAGATCACCATGCTTTTTTAAAACTATCTATATCTCTTTTCTGCCTTCTAGTGCTTTAGATAGAGTTACTTCATCTGCATATTCTAGATCTCCACCAACTGGTATTCCTGCTGCAATTCTAGTTACTTTAACATCTAATGGCTTTAATACCTTTGCTATATACATAGCTGTTGCTTCACCTTCTATATTAGGATTAGTTGCTAATATAACTTCTTTTGCTTCTTCATTCATTCTTGCAACAAGTTCTCTTATCTTTATATCTTGTGGGCCTCTTCCTTGCATAGGTGATATATTTCCATGCAATACATGATACAATCCATTAAATTCTTTTACTTTTTCCATTGTCATTATATCTTTAGGTTGTTCCACAACACATATTGTACTCTTATCCCTATTAGGATTTGAGCATAATGCACAAGGATCTGTATCTGTAAAGTTTCCACATGTTGAACAATACTTTATTGTTCCCCTTGCTTTAACTAATGCTGTTGCAAATTCTCTTACCTCATCATTAGGAAGGTTCAATATATGTAGCGCTAATCTTTGCGCTGTTTTTTTACCTATACTCGGCAATTTTGCAAACTCTTCAATTAATTTTTCTATGGCTACTGGATAAAATTCCATATTATAATCTCCTTTATATATCTCATGTATTAAAGCACGAAATCTGTATTTATAATATTCTATAATAAAACAGTCAATTATATTTTAGTATAATTTTTAATTATTTTTTATAATACTATTAACTGTACTTTTTGCATATTAAAAATCTGAATTTAGATAGTTAAAAGCATACAGCTTTAAGGAATTTCCTCTATTCTGTATGCTTTATTTTTATTTTGGATTTTATTAGATAATATTTTATTTTATTATTTAAAATAATCCTCCTGGCATTCCACCAGTTAATTTTCCCATTTTACTAGCAGTTTCTTCTTCTGCTTTTCTTAAAGCTTCATTAACCGCTGTAAGTACTAGATCCTCAAGCATTTCTACATCATCTGGATCTACTACTTCTGGCTTTATATTAATAGATTTAACTTCTTTTTTACCAGTTACTGTTACAGAAACAGCACCACCACCTACTGATGTTTCAAATTCCTTTGTTTCAAGATCTTTTTGCATATCTTCCATTTGCTTTTGAAGCTTTTGCGCTTGTTTCATAAGGTTATTCATATTTCCTCCCCCGAAACCTCCAGGGAATCCTCCTTTTGCCATACAAATCCTCCTCTTAATAAATTTCTACTCTCTATTATAAAACATTTTCTTATTGTTTACTACATTAAAATATTGATTCTATTCGTCTAATATTTCAAAAGGCATTCCATCCAACCTTTGTTTTAGCAATTCTTCTTTACTTGATTCGCCATCTTTATTATTTTCAACTTCATACCTTACTATTATTTTATCTTTCAATACTTCGGAAAATACTTCATTAACAATTTTTTTATATTCTAATTTTTCTAATCTATTTTTATTAAAAGCATATGATGCCTCATATAATAACGTGGCTACACCATTTTCAAATTTATATGGTCTTGCAGTTACTATAGATGCATATATAACCATTGCTCTTTTTGCTTTAAATGCCTCTAATATTTCTGACCACGCTCTTTTTATATTATCTATTGTTAAAGAAGACTCAACATTAACATTATGTTCTTCTGATAAATTAGGTTGTTCTTTTTTAACTTGTTTTTCTTTAGATTTAACTTGATTATTTGGCACTACGTCAGTTAAAGGTGCTTTTTCATTTATTTGTGAATTTGATACTACTTGTATCTTACCACTTTTTAGGCTTTCTTCTAACTTATTTATTCTAGCAAGCATGACTTCACTTGATGTATCATATTCTATTTTGCACATCTTTATTATACTAAGCTCTAAATATAATCTGCTTTGTTTGCTTACTTTAGAATTAGCTTCCCCTTCTTGAAGAATTCTAATCCCTCTCATTATTTCTTCAATACGTATTTTTTTACCTTGCTCTTTTATAAGTTCAATATTTTCAAGAGACATATCCAAAATCTCTTCTGGAGTATTAGAAACCTTAACCATAAGTAAATTTCTAAAATGTCCTATTAAATCTTTTATAAATAAATGAATATCCTTACCTGAAAAAACTAATTTATCAATTATCACCATAGCTTTTTCTATATTTCTTTCTACTATTGAATTAGTTATGTCAAATAAATATTCATTTGTAACCAATCCTAATATGCTTATTAAGTCATCATATTTTATATTGTTATCACCCATAGCTATTGCTTGATCTAATATACTTAAAGAGTCTCTCATAGCACCGTCAGCCACCCTAGCAATTAAATCTAAACTCTTTTCATCAACACTAACATTTTGTGATTCAGTTATTTTTCTTAATCTATCTGAAATATCTTTTTGATTTATTCTTTTAAAATCAAATCTTTGACATCTAGATAAAATAGTTATAGGTAGTTTTTGAGGGTCCGTAGTTGCTAATATAAATATAACATTACTTGGCGGTTCTTCTAATGTTTTTAAAAATGCATTTACCGCTCCCCCTGATAACATATGAACTTCATCTAATATATAAATCTTGTACTTACCCTCTTGTGGAGGATATTTTGTATCATCAATTATATCTCTTATTCTATCTATTCCATTGTTAGATGCTGCATCTAATTCTGTAACATCCATTGATAAGCCTTCATTTATCTTTTTACACATCTCGCATTCATTGCAAGGCTCTCCATCTTGAATATTAAAACAATTTAATGCTTTAGCCATAACTTTAGCTGTTGATGTTTTACCTGTTCCTCTTGTTCCACAGAAAAGATATGCATGTGCAATTCTATCATTTAAAATTTCATTTTTCAATGTTGTTGTTATATGTTCCTGACCTACTACATCATTAAATGTCCTTGGTCTCCACTCTCTATATAAAGCTGTATATCCCAAAGGTTTCCTCCACCTTTCTATTTCCATTAAATCATATATTTATTATACACTAATAACTATCAAATGATAAATTTTATATAATATTAAACTTAATATTTGTAAGTATTTAAAAATCAACTTTGTTAATACTATATAGTTAATATGTCTATCTATAAAATATGTCAGCTTATAATATATATTTCTCTATAATTATAATAATCCAATAATTTTAATATATTCTTCATATTACTTTAATATCCAAAATATCAACACTGTTCTTAAATATACCCATGTGTTAAAATGAATATTAGTATTTTAGTAAAAAGTTATGTTTTTAATTAACTTTGATATATTTAGTAGATTAAATAAAATGTAATTATCTAAATATCTTACTTAAACATAACTTCGTACAAATTTGGGAGGTAGTAAATCAAGATGAGTTTATATGATGATAAATATTTAGAAATAGCTAAAAATATATTAGATAATGGGTATTATGATAATAATAGAACTGGAATGCCTACTTATAAAATACCCCATCAAGTAATGCAATTTAATTTAGAAAAAGAATTTCCTATATTAACTACTAAATTTGTTGCTTTTAAAACAGCTGTTAAAGAACTTTTATGGATTTTTAAGGATCAATCTAATGACGTAAAAAAACTTCAAGACCAAAATGTACATATTTGGGATGAATGGGAAATGGAAGATGGAACTATAGGAACGTCTTATGGTTGGGTTGTTAAAAAATTTGACCAAATAGATAAACTTATAGATTCTTTAAAAAATAATCCTCAAGATAGAAGAATGATGCTTAATTTATGGCAAATACCTTATTTAGATGGTGGAGCTTTATGTCCTTGTTGCTTCTTAACTATGTGGGATGTAACTGATGGCAGACTTAATTGCATGCTTGTACAAAGAAGTGGAGATTGGCCATTAGGTATTCCTTTTAATACTAGCCAATACGCTGTATTAACACATTTAATTGCTCAAGTAACAGGTCTTAAGCCTGGATTATTTACTCATGTAATAAATAATGCACATATTTACGAAAACCAAATTGATGGAATGAAAACTCAATTAGAAAGAAAAGATCAATCTTACGATGCTCCAAAACTTTGGATAAATCCTGAAATTAAAGATTTTTATGATTTTACTCCTGATGATATAAAACTTGAAAATTATAAACATCATGAATCAATAAAAATGCCTGTTTCAGTTTAAAATTTAGTTGAGAAAGGGGGCTTATACATGTTATCAATAATAGTAGCTATTGCTAAAAATAATGTTATTGGAAATGATAATAAATTAATTTGGCACATTTCTGAGGACTTAAAAAGATTTAAAGAAATTACAAGCGGAAAAACTATTGTAATGGGAAGAAAAACTTTTGAATCTCTTCCTGGAGTATTACCTAATAGAAAACACATTATTTTAACTAGAGATAAAAATTTTAAAGTTAACTCTGAATGTGTAGAAATAATTTATGATTTCGATGAATTATTAAATAAATATAAAAATTCTGACGATGAAGTTTTTATAATTGGCGGTGGAGAAATTTATAAACAGCTATTACCTTATTCTAATAAACTGTATTTAACAAAGATCAATAAAGATTTTGATGGGGATACTTATTTTCCACAAATAAATTATAATGATTTTAAAATAGATTATGAATCAGATGTTATAACTGATGAAAAAAGCAGATTAGAATATAAATTTATAAATTTAAGTAGACTTTCTTAGTTGAAATTAGAGAATTCAAGGTTGAGAGCTTGGGAATTTATTCTTCAGCTTTCCACTTTTTAATTTTAATTTTCAACTAATATACACTAAAATCTGCTACTTTCCTATATATTAAAAAGGATAAGAAAATGAGGGAATTTAAAAATAACTTCCCTCATTTTCTTATCCTATTGTTTTGTCCTATATTGTTAATCCTATTGAAGAATAACCTAATTTAATTCGAAAAAAAAATCCTTCATTCTTGGTGAAGGTTTATATATTAAACCGTGCACCTCGCTTCGATAAAAATTCCCTATACGTTACCTTAGCAGTTAGCTCAGACCAGATTGATCCACGGCACATGCAGTGTGCACTTATCGCTGCTTCCTTCCGGACCTGACGAGGTTCATACGCTTCCATTGCGTGGGACCCAGTCATCAACACCACTTACAAAGGTCAGACTATAAAAAATTAATACCTCGACGAGGAATTCAATCCTGCTATAGCGGATTGCAGGTTACAGGGCACCGCTAACTCCCCATCTAGCACGGAATGGTGGTATGAAGAGGATTTGAACCTCAATAACATTTTTTCATCTTGAAAAAACTATGCCTCCATTAGGCATCAAACCATATTAAACATTGTGCATTTTTTATACTTTTACATAATAACACATACTATCTATAAATACAATACTATACTATTAATATAATTTCGTAAATATATATATTATTATGAATTCATCTGAAATTTTTCCTTTAATATTAATATTTATTTAAATTAAAAAATATTAATATATATGCTTTAGTAAGTTAATACATTTATAATCTTTTATATATTTCTACATTGCCAATTCATAATATCATATATATTTTTTTGATTCAACCTTTTGAACAAATATTATTTAGTCACATGAAAATAAATATCAAATCCAGAGTTGCCATGAATATTTTTCTTTATATTTCACCATAAGTAATATTTTTAACTACTTTATTATTGTCCAATATTTTGAATTCATTTGGATATGGTACTGCCTCAAAAGGTATTGGTGTTTCATCTATTCTATTATTTTCTGCTAAATATCTCATATGAACTTTTTCATACGTTTCTCCTTTACTTAGCCAAAAATAATCCTCCATACACATTGCTCTTGTTCTTCTACATAATTCCCAAAAATTATAATCTATTAATCCCATAACTTTTAATATATCATCTATATTTGCTCTTTCTTTGGGAACAACTCTATCTTCAAGCCAAAATACAATATCATCGTGAGAAGGTTTGTAATCTATATTCCAGTTTTGATAACTATACATTCCTAAAGGCAAATATTTTCTATCTGTAATTTCATCATATTTTATAAAACTAAATTTTTTAGTATTTGTATCATAAATAATATCACCAATTGGAGTATCTTTACACATCAACATATATTTATCTATCATAAAATTCCCCTCTCTATTAAATGATTGTATCTAGTTTGTAGTAAATATTTAATACATTCAATTCTATATTCTGATAGGTACACCTTATATTTATCCACTATATCAAATAATTCATTCAAATGTACTTTAATTAATGATTCATTCTCTTTTAAAAAGTTTTCTGATATATTTACTATTACTTCATCCTTAAAACTAGGTAATTTCATTTTACTTAAAGTATTAAATGCACATTCTATATTAAACTTTCTAATTATTTCACTTGCAATAACTTCACTAATTGGTTCTAATATAGAAAATTTATTTTTTAATTTAGTTCCTGTCTTAATAAAAACTTTTTTTTCACTTATATTACCTATACATTTATATAACATTCCTTTTGAAGTACTTGTAAGACTTAATTCCCTTAAATCATCTATTATCATAAAAAATCACCACTTCTCTTTTTTCATTCTATTAGTTCTTACACTTGTCTATTATCTATATTATATCAAATATCATATCTTTTTAAACTTATGAATAAAAGTTAATTTCTTTAACATTTATATTCTTAAACAAAAAAAATAAGAAACACATAATCTAAATTTATTAAAAAATGTGTTTCTTAATTATTTTGTTAAACTCTATAATCTATCTAGATGTCATAAATAGAAAAACCAATAAATTCTTGGCGGAGAAAATGGGATTTGAACCCATGATAGAGCGTGAACCCTATACACGCTTTCCAGGCGTGCTCCTTCAACCACTCGGACATTTCTCCAAAGGCATAATGCTTTTTTATAATATCATATAAAAAAGCCTAATTCAACTGAATATTTTGTATCTTATTTTATTTAATTGGCTATGTTTTAAATATATGTTGATATATGCATAAGCAAAGTGGACTGAGTAATTGAACTTTGCCTATTGCATATATTAACACTCTGCTAAAACATAGCTATTTAATTAAATTTTTTATCGTATTTAGGACTTATTATTTTATAAACACAAGTACTTAAAATTATTCCTAATATACACCCAACTAGCACATCTGATGGATAGTGAACATATAAATACATTCTTGAAAATCCTATAAGTGCTGCTAATAAAAACGCTCCAATTCCCATTTTTTTATTTGCTATATATATAATCGTTGCTGCGGCAAATGAAGACATGGTATGTCCAGATGGAAATGAAAAACTTGTAGGTGCCTTTATAAGCAATTGTATATTTTCAACAAAATTAAATGGTCTTTCTCTTTCAACTAGTGGTTTTATAATTCCATCACCAATCAGTGCTCCAATGCATAATGTACATAACATTATAATCCCATATTTTCTATACTTTTTATTAGCTATAAATGCTAAGCCTATAACTATCCATATAAGTCCCATATTTCCTAAAGAAGTTACTATAGGAACTATCTTATCCATCATTGGGGTATGTAAGTTAATACGTATAAATTCTAAAATTTTATTATCAAGCATCTGAATAAACTGCATTACTTTCCTCCAATTTTATAAAATTTTTTACTACTATTTTTAATATATGTTGTGAGTAATTTTTATTATAACATATACTATAATAATTTATTTTTATTAATTTTTCTTTTTAAGCTAAAGAATTTCATAAGTAAATTAGAACATTCTTCATCATATAACCAATTAACATTAAGAAATGATTCTAACCGCCTATCATCTATAAGATTTATTACAGAACCACAAGCTCCCATATCCTTATTAAATGTTCCTATATGTAATTTTGATATTCTGCTTTGAATTATAGCACTAGTGCACATAGAACATGGTTCTAAAGTAACATACATTTCCGTACCTTTTAATCTCCAATCCCCTAAAAACTTAGCTGCTTTTCTTATGGCTAATATTTCTGCATGAGCCGTTGCGTCTTTTAATGTTTCTTTTAAATTGTGTGCTTTTGATATAACAATATCATCTTTTACTATAATTGCACCAATTGGAACTTCACCTTTGGACATTGCTATCCTTGCTTCTTCTTTAGCAATATCTAAAAAATTCATATTTTCACCTCCATAAAAAAGACTGCTGATTATTTTTGCCAGCAGTCTTTTATGATTATTCGTTATCTGTAAATATTCTAACTTTTTTAATTCTATTTTTATCTATATTTTCTACGATAAATTTCATATTATCGCACTCAATTTCTTCTTTTTCTTCAGGCATTCTTCCAAGTTCTCCAATTATAAGGCCTCCAACAGAATCAAATTCATCTGATTCCATATCAGTACCTATTAAATCACCAATATCATGAAGTCTCACACTACCATCTACTATATATTCATTTTCTTTAATCACTTCAATGCTAGTATTGGCATCATCATATTCATCTTCTATATCACCAACAATTTCTTCTATTAAATCTTCTATGGTAATTATTCCAACAGTACCACCATATTCATCTAACACAACAGCGATGTGATTTCGTTCTTTTTTCATTTCCTTAAATAATTCTACAATCTTTTTAAATTCAAATGTATAAAACGGTTCTCTTATGTATTTCGTCATTTTAAAGTTTTCTCTAGGATTTTCAAGCATTAATAAATCTTTAACATTTAATATACCAATAACATCATCTATGGTTTGATTATAAATCGGTATTCTAGAAAATTGTTCTTCTTTTATAATCTTTAATACATCATCATAAGTTGATTCTGAATCTAAAGCAGTAACATCAACTCTTTGAACCATTACATCTTTTACTTGAAGATCAGCGAAATCAAATACATTGAATATCATTTCTTTTTCAACATTTTCTAGTACACCTTCTTCTTCGCTTACACCTACCATTGTTTTTAATTCTTCTTCAGTAATAAATGGTTCAGTAGCTTTAGGATCTGCACCTAAAATTTTTATAAAAAATGATGATATTGCTGTAAATATATATACAAAAGGTTTAAATATAGTAACTATTAACTTTATAGGTTTACCAACCTTTAAAGCAACAGAATCTGATCTTTGCTTTGCAATAGATTTAGGCGTTATTTCACCAAAAATTAATACTAATACAGTCATAATTCCTGTAGCTATTCCTACTCCAGTTGGACCAAATATATTAGTTGCAAGCACAGTAGCAAGTCCTGACGCTGCAATATTTGCTATGTTATTACCTATTAATATAGCTCCTAATAACTTATTTGGATCTTCTGTAAGTTTTTCTACTAATTTTGCTCCTGGTACGCCTTCTTCCACCATGTGTCTTAGTCTAATTTTGTTTATAGACATTAATGCTGTTTCTGACATTGAAAAAAATGCTGACAGCATAAGTAATATTATTAAAATTACTATCTCCCACGTATAACTAGGGTCCAAAAAAAATCACTCTCCTAATTGATTTAATAATTATATTTTACTCAACATTATATCATAATATTATTAAAAGTAATATATTGGATTAGTATTAAAAACATCAGCTTAATTTATTAAAATACCTACATTAATATCTTAATTTATAATACTGATGTTTTTTATTATTTTTTTAAACAATATTCATATTTATCATTTTCAAAACTAATTTTTAAATCGAAAATATTTATATTAATTATAAATTCGTTAATTTTTTATTGCTTATATTTTAAATTAATTTCGGAGTTCATAAGATTTATATTATAATATAAATCTCTTTTAAAACATAACTATTAGGTGATGTAATCTTATAAAGAATAAAAAAGTCACACCATTAAAAATGATGTGACTTTTTTTACAGATGATCTTACATATTATTTTTAAGAAAAACATTTACTAACTTTTCTATTTCAGTATTTAAAGCTAGTTGAACTATCTTTCCATTATTTAATTCAAAATTATATTTCTTAAGGCCTTCAATATTAGTAGTATAAAATTTCTTTATTTTTGAATTATTATCTTTCTTAGCTTCTAAAGCATATAAATTCTTTATAGAATTCTTGTCCACCTTTAATGCAATTTTTCTTTTACTCATATTAAATATTTTGGTTACAGTTAAAGTTCCATCAAAAAATTCATACTCATAATCAACATACATACACATGCTAGCTAAAAATAAAACTACAGATAATAACATTACTGATATCGCTATCATTAATGATAAAAAAATTATAAATAAAGATAGTATAAATAGTACTATTGAAATCTTTTTCATTACTTGGCTACTTTTATGCGATCTATCTGAAGGAATAAATTGTTCAGCAAAAATCTCCATGTAATATACTTCCTTTCTTTTGTTGTGACTTATGTGTTTCTACTACTTACTTAATTTGTATAACATGAATTTAGTTTACATATATATATTTTAATTGAATTTACTAAAAAATGCATTATAAAATTTAATATTTCCCTTATTTCGTTAAACTGCACAAAATTCAATACATAATTCTCCATATAATAAACAAAAAACTACACTCCCCCATTATTTAAACTTCTTATATTAAAATAATATTATTGCCTTACAGCTAAACAATAATTAACATTATCAAATGCACTCATGTAGTGTGTAGAATTTGCTTTGTTATATTCTTCAAAATATTGTTCAGTAATTTGTTTTGGAGTTAAATGTTCATATATTAAAAAACCACATTTGCAAAGCAATTTTTCCATTTCATCATAAGAATAACCTGCGAGCATCTTTTCGTTTGCCTCATTTGCTAGCATTACTTGTTTTTTTGTTCGTTCAGCTACTTTATTTGCATAAGTCGCATCATCAGGATATTCAAAGACAAGTGAACTACCTTTTGGTATAACTTCTCCTATTGCCTTGATTAAGCCTTCAAAATCTGTCTTTGAAAGATAATAAGATAATCCAAGCACACTACAAAAACTAATTTTATTTCTATCAAATATCTTATTTTTAGTTAATGATTCAATCCATTTTTCTTGTGTAAAATCAGCAACTACATAGTTAACATTATCATGTATTTCTAAATGTGCTTTTTTTAGTCTGTCCATCTTATCACTTGCAGTTACAGGATGATCAATCTCAAAAATTTCTATTTCTTTTACCCATTGTGGTTGTCGATACGCAAAACTATCATATCCTGCTGCAAAAATCAGATATTGTTTTGCTTTGCCAACACATACAGCATTTTTAAGCATTTTTTCTGCATATGCGGCTCTGCCAAGTGGAGATGGTGCTAATTGGTTATCTACAATCCATCGTAAAGCTTCATCTTTATTTCCCATAAATTTAGAATTAAAGAACTTTATTCCACATGACATATTTTCTCCTATCTCATTATATTCCTCTTTTGATAATAACAATTCTGCAATAGTATCATCAAAAATTTTCACTTCATTCTCTTTAGCATGATATGCTCTTGAAAATGCACATATAAGTGCTGACATAAATTTTTTTTCCATAAAATAAATCACCTCTATTAATTAATACACTTTTGTCGAACTAACTACAAGACTTGACTTTTTTAGAATTTTATGGTAATATAAGTATATGATTTTAAAAAAAATTTTTATATAATCTAATATTTCTTCATTATTCAATTCTTCTATGACATCTAATTCAAACATAAATTAAATTATCTAAATCATAATGATTCGAACCATCTCTGCTTGATACTTTAACCATATGATGCACTTCATTTCCTGTCCTTAGCATTCCATGTGTCTTGCAAACTTCACATAAACCTTTTATGTTAATTTCAAGATTAAATTCACAATTTTTTGAATTATGTTATGTTTTAATGCTCGTAATATTAGTATTAATACTATCATTGATACTGATATTATTAACATTCCAATAATCATCCAACACCGCCGCCTTAGACTATTATTTATAATAGCCCAAGGCGGAGAAACGTTTCTCAAAACCACCATGCCCACCTTGATATGCTCCCTTTATAGTAGACAGTTAAAATAATAAAACTGCTTTTATAAAGGGGGTATTTTTTATGTCAAGAAAAACCAAATGTTCTCTTGATGAAAAATTAAAAGGAATTATAGGAATATCTATCAGTAGAAAAATCAGTCGTAGAGATATGCGATGAACTTTCAATTAATGGATCTACATTTTACGACTGGGTAAAAATATATACTGATCTTGGATAATTAAATTTAATAATTTCTACAAAAAATAAATGTTATTCTGACTCACTTAAACTTAAAGCCGTTGAAGACTATCTTGCCGGGAAAGGTTCTTTAAGAAGTATATGTAACATATATGGAATTTCAATGTCCTCGTGTTCTCAGAGATTGGATTAAGAAGTATAATGGTCATAATATAGAAGTCATACTTTAGTAGCATAATTTTTTATTATTTACCCTGTCTACTTGACAAGGCGCAGTTCAGTCTGTGTGTCTTTTGGTTTTTTATTGGTAGGGGGGAGTCTCCTATATTATAAGTTTCAGCGAGTGAGTCTTTTAAAAATTTAATGCACAGATTGTCAAATTGTACAAAGTTCTGTAATATGCTATTTTACCATGTTTTATCATTTTTATACATACAACCAATAATTGCAAAATTAACTCTAATCTCATAGAATAAACATTTTGCTTAGTTTATAATTTTGCCATCTACTATATTCACTATTCTGTGACATTGTTTTGCAATATTTAAATCATGTGTAACTATTATTAATGTTTTCCCTTTTTTATTTAAATCCAATAGAATATTCATTATTTCTTGTCCAGTTCTTCCATCTAATGCCCCTGTAGGTTCGTCAGCTAAAATTACCTCTGGATCATTTACTAAAGCTCTAGCTATTGCAACACGTTGGCACTGACCACCTGATAATTCCTTTGGTGTTTTATTTATTTTTTCATCAATACCAAGTTTCTTCAAAAGGTTAATAACTTCACTTTTTTTCTTTTTATTTTTACTATAATCAAGTGGAATTACTACATTTTCATATACTGTAAAGTCATCAATAAGTGCAAAGGATTGGACTATAAATCCAAAAGAAGAGTTTCTAAGCTTAGCTAACTCTTTTTCTTTAAAGGTATTTATGGAATTCCCATTAAAGAAATAACTACCACTAGTTTGAGTATCTAAACAACCTAATATATTTAACAAAGTCGATTTACCAGAACCAGAAGTTCCCATTATAGCAATGCTTTCCCCTTCAGATATTTCTAAATCTATACTTTGAAGTGCAACAGTTTCATAATCTTTTTTTCCATATATCTTTTTTATGTCTTTAAGTCCTATTACTTTCATACTTAGTCCTCCTTAATGAGAGTTGTTATTTTTAATTTCAATATTTTTATAGTTGGCATTATAACAGTTACTAAACTCAATCCTATTAGGATACTAAAAGTCTCCATAAGTGTTACAACATTGATACCATCAAATTGATCATAAATATACTTTAAATATCCTATTGATATTAAGAATCCCAAAATAAAAATTATTAAATTTTTGAATATACTCATAAGGGCAATATCTTTTATAGTAGCACCACTCATTAAATACACTCCATACATTTTTTTACTTCTATTTATAATATATATGTTTGAAGTTATAATACCTAAAGATAAAAATAATATGATAATCACTCCTGTTTTTAATGCACTATCTCTATTGTAATATAAAAATTCCATATCTTTCTGTAAAATCTCATCTACACTTTCAACTCTTTGTTTACCTATTCCTAGGCTCTCAAGATTATTATTTATATTATCAAAAATATTTTCTATTTCATTATCAGGTTTAGATTTATCAAATATGAAGTATGAGTTATTAAATAAGTAAAATTCTGACATACCAAAATCTCTATTATACTCTAAATTTAGGTTATTAAATTTATCTATATCTATTATAGGGAAAATGATATAGTTATCTGTATTTATTAGTTTGTTCTTTGTATGTAGATTATTTATAACTTCCATACTTTTGGGCATTATACCTACCACTTTAAAATAAATAGTTTTTTTAGTATCTCTTTCAAAAGATGTTATCACATCTCCAACATTATAAAAATTTTTATAATTATATCCAACTATGCATGGTCTAATCTCATCTAGTGTTTCAAAATCCGAACTTTTAAATCCACTGCCTGAGAATAAATTAAATTTTAAAGCTTCATATAAATTTTTATCAATATTGAATTCATTTACACCTACATATTTATCACCATTAATTTGAACCTCATATGGAGTACTTCTAAAAGAGTCGACACCATCAAAAGCCTTAATCCTTACATTGTTTCCATATACAGAAAAATGAAGGTAGTTACCTTGCTTAATCATTTTATACGCTGTATTTATATTTTTCTGATCAATTTTATTATCAAAAATACTAAGTCCTGTATCTCCAGCTGTAGTCATACAATAAATTTTTTTATCCTTAAAAGTAGCAATAGATGCATCTACTTTTTCAGCTATTTGATTATTATAATTTATTACTGAATAAATCATATTTGAGGAAACAATAATTTGAATTAAGAATATAATAGTTAAAAACGGTTTTCCTATAATTGACTTATATGAATATTTTATATACTTCATGATTTAATACCTCTTAATATAAAGTTAGGTTTTATATTATTTATCCTCTTAATTAAAATAAATAATATAAATATTGAAAATATCAATATAAATACAAATATAGATATTAAGTTAATAGTATGGAAATAATATTCAGCATGCATAAATTCTAGTTTTTCTAAATATATTAATATACTACTTGCAATTATAGTTGCTATAACATTATTTATTAAAAATAACTTAAATATATATAAATAGATACTTTGATTATTTGCACCAAAAGATTTTCTCACTCCAATTTCTTTTTTAAATCCATCAAACCAAAAGAAAATTATTATAAAAATATTCACAAAAACTGAGGCAAAAATAGTGGTTAAATAGTATATACGTACTGCCTGATTATCCAATACTGATAAAACAGGATTAGAAATCTCTTGTGCCTTTGAATAAATAAATTTAAAATCCTTTAGATTATTTTGTAAATTATCCATGCTGCTACTTAAATCTTTTGTTGATGATAAAAACCAATCTGAAGAATTTATTTCAGTGCTATCTACATTTATTAAGGAATTTAAATTGAAAATAATTTTATTATTAACCTCCTTTGAAAGCTTTTCATCTCCCATAATTCCAATAACCTCATAATCAGATCCATTAAAATTTATTATCTTTTTATTATCCTTAATTTTAATATTACTTGCTTTAGATACCCCAACAACAGCTAATTTACTATTGTTATCCTTAAAGTCATCTACATTAAAAAATCTGCCTTCTTTTATTTGAGGAGTAGTCTGAAGATTTGAGTTAAGATATATTCCCTGAGCCTGTCCAAAGTAAGAACTCATATTAGTATTTATCAAATTAACATCGCCATCTTTAGATAATACATTTATTAATTCTTTATAAAAACCTTCTCCATTAATATCCTCTTCTGAAAAAACTAATGAGTAGGTTGAATTATTAAAATAATACCCGTTTTCTTTATTTTCTTTAGAAAAGGTTATAACATATGAAATTCCACAAGAAAGAAACGAAATAATTCCTACCAACGTAACTAATAATAACAAATTCCTTTTAAAATAACGTAATAAAATCATATCCTATCCTCCAAAATAGAGAGGCTACTTTTAAGTACCCTCTCTTTATTGTTTACCTGACTTTGTGATTATGGTAAATGTCCCAATTACCACTACATTCTAGATTCTGTTGATTCCAATCCTCTTCCCAACCTTCATATGAATCAGTACCTATAGATGCTTTTATATAGCAATATTTACTATTATAACCTGTCCAAGCATATCCATAAGTTACTCCGTCACTTAAAAGCTTTTTTGCCCCTTGATTAATACTGCTTACACTAGCAGCCATTGGTGCAACAGTTGTTGCTAAAACTAATGCAGTAGTTATTATTTTTGTTAAATTTTTTTATTTACAATTTCCAGTCATATTATGTTATATATAGATATTTTGTCTATATTTGTTATTGTACGCACACTCAAATTATAAATCAATACTTTTCTTGCATAATAAGAAAACATTATTTATTGTGCAAACACCCAGTGGAATATATATTTTCTTAAAAATAGTCTAAGAATTTGTAATCTTCTTCTTTATATGAAGGATAATATCTTTCAATTCCATCTAATTCAAAATCAATTAGATGTTTAATTTCCTTTTCTATAGAAAAATTATCTCCCCCCCAAAATCCTATTGTTTTATTATAATGTGCAAGAAATGATAAGCAACCTGCTTTTTTATAACACTTATTGCCGTATCCTCAGTCATCAGTTCCCCCTACACCATAAGGAATTATATCTAAATATTTATCCCACATTTCCTGAGCTGTATTACATATTTTATTTCTAATAAAATATCTGTAAATATCATAACGGCCAATCTATCTGCTAAATGATTTTTTTCTTAATTCATCAACAGATATATTTATTCCCTGTTTTTTTATTTCATTTAAAAATTGTATTCCATTTTCTTTAGCTGCTAAAGATGCTATTTTTAAACCACCTATATTATCATAATCCGTTAAAGCTATTGCCTTTACACTTTCCTTAAAAGCATCTTCAATAAGTTCTTTAGGTGTTGAACCTCCATCGGAAACATTTGTATGAGTATGTAAATCTATCTTATTAATTTCAATCACCTCTCTACACTTAATTGTTCAATTAAAATATGTGGTACATTAAAACCTTCTCTTTCAACAATCTCAATAAAATTATATCCATCAATATGTATACAATAAACATTACTTCTTAGCTCTCTTGGAACTTTTTCACATAATACTCTTAACGAAGTGTGTACATTGCCTTCACCATCACTTAGACAAGTATCATGATAGACTACATTGCCTTCTTTTAAAAATGGTATCATATCAAAATTAGCTTCATAAGTATCACTACTATAAAAAATATCATTTTCTTCATCAAATTTTAATGTATATGAATATGTGTTAATTCTCTTATTATGTTTAGTTAGTGATGCTGAGAATTCTAATCCTAATTTATCTATTCTTACACTATTACTGTCATTTATAATAAAGCTTTCGCCTTCAAGCATCCCTGTTAGTTCTAAAAACTGCTTTAACATACTTTTTTCTGGATAATATACATTACAACATATATGATATTTCCAAAAACAAAATCCTACAAAACTGCTAAGTGAGCCAACATGATCACCATGCATATGTGTAATAAGTATATGAATTTCTTTTATGTTATTGGTAAGATTGCTTTCTATAATCCTTTTAAAAACACCTTCACCACAATC
This sequence comes from Clostridium cagae, assembly GCF_900290265.1. Taxonomy (NCBI): domain Bacteria; kingdom Bacillati; phylum Bacillota; class Clostridia; order Eubacteriales; family Clostridiaceae; genus Clostridium; species Clostridium caccae. Next base: position 17,922 of record NZ_OKRA01000006.1, on the reverse strand, counting down.
AATTAAAGCAAGAACTTCATTCTTTATAATGTACGCACTTGTATTTCCTTCTTTTACATTATATCCAGAACCTCTTCCTAAAAATTTAAGCTTATTCATCACATTTCCACCTTTTAAATTACATTATTGGTATTATTTATAAATTCCAATAATAATCTTATTACTTAATAATAATAAAGTAAATAGATTATTTAGTTATAAACTTAAACTATTCTTGATTTAATATATTAATGGATCCTATATTAGAATAATATAAAAACTAAATTTTTATATACAAAAAAGGCTTAACCATTACAGTTAAGCCTTTTTCCATATAATCATGGTATCCCCAGTAGGAATCGAACCTACATCTGTCCCTTAGGAGGGGACTGTTCTATCCATTTAACTATGAGGACTTAAATTACATATTAAATTTTATTATAGTTATTATCCATTGTCAAGTAATGTTATTTATACAATCCATCTCCACTAAAGCAATTAAAATATTCAGATATGCAATATACAATACGGCATTGGAATTTCACTATACTCATTTTAGCATTCCAACCAATTTAAATTACTAAAAACATTACTTTATATTAATGTTGGTATTTTAATATAAAGGCCAATCTGACATTGGAATTTACTTTTTAGAATACTTAAGTGAGAAACCAAAAATAAGTATCCAAATTTTATATTTGGCTAAACAAACTTTCATCCATTACAAAATTTAATTTAAAAAACACATTAATCAAGCTATTATTAATATATGTTGAGATATTCAATATGTAAAGTTGGCATTGTAATTGGACTTTGAGAATACTTAATGAGTATTGTCACATTTACTGCTTGTCTCAATTTTATATTGGGAGCAAGCTAAAATGGGACTATACTCATTTTAGCATTCCTAAGTCCAATTACTCAGTCCACTTTGCTTATGCATATCTCAACATATTATTTAAGTTTTTTACTAAGTTCTAAATAGCTATCTTCTACTTCTTCTAATGGTAAGTTTCCTTTTATTAGTTCCTCTTCTGGTCTTTGTTTTAATTTATTATAGAATTCTAATCCCATTTCTATGTTACTTTTATCATTATTGCTTTTATCTATAATATAAAACAATATATCTTCTGCTTTATCTAACTTATTCATTAATTCATAGAACCTAAATATTTGCATATCACTTCCTATTGGAATATCATATTCTCTTAAATCATTTATTAAACATTCTATATCTTTAATATACTTATCATTATTAATCTCTTCTTCATCATATATTTCATAAAAAGATTCTAGTGATTTTAAATAATAATTTAGCATCATTGATTCATCGTTGTCTTTTAAGCAAATCTTTCCTTGCAACTGCAATAACTCTCCTAGTGCAATATATTTTCCTAAATTATAAGAAGCATCTTTACTAATTATTTCTCTAACACTATTAAATGATAAAGTATCAATAGCATTTATATCTAATCCAACTAAATTTTTAAGTTGAGTATTTACTGCAATTTTAGCCTTTTTTATTTCCTCATTTATTAAATTTTTATTTACTTCTTCCTTTATTAAATCTAAACTATTTTCCATCTCTTTCATATAATCATTTTTAAACATTAATCTCCCACTTCCCACTACCTAATATTCGAATTTAAATACTTTAATAACTTTCTTCCTTACTAAATCTACAATCTTAGTAATCAATGGCGCTGATAATATTATTACTGCTAAAGATATTATCCAATGTCTTAATTTTAATTTTTCTAACGTAAAAATCACTCGTCCTATTGGAGTAATAAATGCAATTACAACTATACCAAACATTAATACTACTAAACAAAATTTAAATGTTGTTAATGGTCTTGATACTTTAAGTAAAATAATCATGCTCACTCCAGCAAACATAAGCAATGCTAAAGTTCTACTATATTCTATTGAAGTTCCTACATAAAGTGAAATTATAAATGTTAATGTTGTAAATAATGCTAAAAATATACCATTAGGAATACTAACAGTTAAAATTCTATGTAAAAATCCCTTCTTTACTCCACCTTCATTAGGAAGTAAAGCCAAGAAAAATGCTGGAATACCAATTGCACAACTTCCTACTAATGACATTTGTATTGGTAAAACTGGAAATGGTAAAAATAATAATGAGAAAACCAAAGCTAATATTATAGAGTATACTGTCTTTGATAGAAATAGTTCAGCAACTCTTTCCAAATTATTTATTTGTTTTCTTCCTTCTTCAACAACCTTAGGTAACGCTGAAAAATCTGATTTTAATAATACTAATTGTGCTACTGCTTTAGTCGCATCTGATCCATTAGCCATAGCTATTCCACAATCTGATTCCTTTAAAGCAAGCACATCATTTACTCCATCACCAGTCATAGCAACTGTATGACCTAAATTTTGAAGTGATTTAACTATTCTTTTCTTTTGATGAGGTGTCACTCTACCAAAAACAGTGTTATTTTTAATCATTTCATTAAATTTTTCTTCATTTTCAGGAAGATTTCTAGCATCTATTGCATTTTCCCATCCATTTACTCCTGCCTTTTTAGCAACAGTTGAAACAGTCAATGGATTATCACCTGATATAATCTTAACTTCTACATCTTGTTTATTAAAATAATCTAATACATCTGGTGCTTGTTCTCTAATTATGTCTTCTATTAATATTAAAGCCACCGCTTCAATTTCTCCACTTAATTTATGATTAAGTTTATTATTTTTAACCTTACCTAAAAGTAATACCCTTCTTCCTTTTGCAGCTTCCTCATCCACTAATGATTTAATATCACTATATTCTGTATTTAATATAATTTCTGGTGCTCCCATTACCCAAGTACCTAAATCTTTAAAAGTAGCTCCACCCCATTTTCTTTTAGATGAAAATACTATTTTATTTGTACATTCTAAATTATTATTAGACTCTTTATATCTTTCTAAGATGGCTTTTTGAGTTGCATTATTGCTAGGAAGATTATGTATAAGTGCAGCTAATACTGTGTCTATATCTTCTGATTTAATATTACTAATATTTTTTATATCAACTAGTTTCAAATTTCCTTCTGTTAATGTACCAGTTTTGTCTAAGCATAGTACATCTACCCTAGCTAAGACTTCTGTTGAACATAATTCCTGAACCAATGTATCATACTTGGCTAATTTAACTATCGCAACTATAAAAGTAGCACTTGTTAAGAGAACTAATCCTTCTGGAATCATTCCTATAATTCCAGCTACAGTACCAATTGATGCTTGTTGCCAAGTTACATTATTTATCATAAGTTGAGTTACTGTAAGTAGAATTGATAACGGAATTATTATCCATATTATTACTCTAAATATTTTATTTATAGCATTTTGTAATTCTGAATTTATTAATTTAAATTTTTTGGCTTCTTCTGCAAGTCTTGATGCATATGTCTCTTTACCAACACTAGTTACTTTCGCATATGCTTCTCCAGCTACAACAAAACTTCCAGAAAATAATTTATCATCACTATATTTTATAATAGAGTCAGATTCTCCAGTTAACATCGATTCATCAACCTCTAGTTCTACTGATGAAATAACTTCACAATCTGCCAGTATTTGTGCCCCCGTATCCAAATATAATATATCATCTAAAACAATTTTTTCTAAAGGTATTTTTTTTACCTCTCCATTTCTTAAAACATTAGCATAAGCTTCATTTATAACAGATAATTTTTCCAATGTTTTTTTAGCTCTAAGTTCTTGCGCTATACCGATTAAAGTATTAACTAATATAACGCCTGCAAATATTGAATTTTTAGGTGATCCAGCTATTATTACTATAATTGCTAATATAAAATTTATAGTATTAAAACTAGTAAACAAATTAGCTCTAATTATTTGCCATAATGTTCTTGATGGAGCTTTGGGAATATAATTGACTTTTCCTTCAGTAATTCTTTCAGTTACTTCTTTATCACTAAGCCCTATAAAATCATTATTTTTCTCTAGTGCATATATATCCATTTCATCCTCCTCTACTTTATTTATCTTCGTTTTATTCATCGTATTATTTATCGTAATTTTTTATATAATTAACAATATTTTATCTACTCTAATAATTATATCCTTTTTTATATTATTTTCCTTTAATTTTATATTAAAATAATTTTAAATAAATCTTATTATATATTCTAAAATCCTTATTTTTTGGCTAGAATTAAATTGTATACTTATTCTTTAAGTATTTACTGCTATCTTTTAAATAATGCATTTTTATAATATACTATATTATGTAGTAATTAAATTTAAGGATGTGTAAATATGATAAGGACCATAATATTTTTTATAGCTATAATTTTTAGTTTATTATTTGTATCTATGAATAAATTAAAAATTAAATCCTTAGAAAAAAAAGGTGATTTAAAAGAAAAAACAGAATTTATTCATAAAGTTACTTCTAAGTGGGCAAGATTTGTAATGAAAGCTTGTGGTGCGAGAATTAATGTGATAGGATTAGACAATATACCGAAAGGTGAAACTATATTATTTATATCTAATCATCAAAGTAATTTTGATATTCCGTTATTAATGAGTTCTATCGATGTACCAAAAGGCTTTATTGCAAAGAAGGAATTAGAGACTCTTCCTTTTATTAGTACATGGATGAAATACATAAATTGTGTATTCATGGATAGAAAAAATTTAAGGAAGTCTGCGGAAGCAATAGTTCAAGGAATTAACATACTTAAAACTGGCTATTCTATGGTTATATTTCCAGAAGGTACTAGAAGTAAAGGAAAAGAAATTGGTGATTTTAAAGCAGGTAGTTTTAAATTAGCTTTAAAATCAAAATGTGTTATAATTCCTCTTACTATTAATGGGACTTATAAGTTATTAGAGCAAACTAATAGAATAAAACCTGCAAATGTAGAACTTGTAGTGCATGCACCAATTTATACAAAAGATTTAACAAAGGAAGAACAAGATGAACTTCCAAATAAAGTTAGATCAATAGTGTGCAGTAAATATAGAGATAATTAGAAATTTCAAAACTTATAAATTGCAAAACTTTCAAAATTTGTAAGTTTTTTCGATTTGACATTATATAAACTACTCTGTTAAACTTATTTTATTTGACTTATGTAATTAAGTAATATAAAGTAACCAATTTTAGATAAAAGAAACGAGGATATTTAATGAACGATAACAAATTTTATTCTTTAGGTCTTAAAGACACAGTTGTGAAAGCAATAGATGATTTAGGATTTAATACCCCTTCTCAAATACAAGAAGAAAGTATACCTGTAACACTAGAAGGTTTTGACTTAATTGGTCAAGCACAAACTGGTACAGGAAAAACTGCAGCGTATGGTTGTCCTATACTTAGCAGATTAAATGACACGAACGGAATTAAAGCACTTATTTTAGCTCCTACAAGAGAGCTTGCTGTACAAGTAAATGATGAGCTTAAGAAGCTTTCAAAATATGAAAAAGCAAATGTATTACCTGTTTATGGTGGAGAATCTATCGACAGACAAATCAGAGCTTTAAGAAGAGATAACATTGATATTGTTGTTGGAACTCCAGGTAGAGTGTTAGACCTTATAAACAGAAAAATACTTAAATTAAATACAGTAGATTTCTTAGTATTAGATGAAGCAGACGAAATGCTTAACATGGGATTCATCGATGACATTGAAACTATAATAAGTAATACTCCAGCTGAAAGACAAACTTTATTATTCTCAGCTACAATGCCTGCTCCAATAGCAAAATTAGCTAAGAATTACATGAAAGCAGATGCTAAACATGTAGCAATAAAGAGAAGTTCACTTACAGTATCTAAAATAGAACAAAACTATTTTATGATTAACAACAAACATAGACTTGAAGCACTTTGTAGATTATTAGATTTAGATAATCCATCTTCTGCTATCATATTCTGTAGAACTAAAAAAGGCGTTGACGAATTAGTTGAAGAGCTTCAAGGTAAAGGATATGTAGTTGAGGGTATGCACGGAGATATGTCTCAAGTACACAGATTAACTACTTTAAAGAAATTTAAAGAAGGTTCATTAAACTTACTTATCGCAACTGACGTAGCTGCTAGAGGTATTGATGTTGACGGTATTACACATGTAATAAACTATGATTTACCACAAGATGTAGAATCATATGTTCATAGAATCGGAAGAACTGGTAGAGCAAATAGAACTGGTACTGCATATTCTTTAGTATCTCCAAAAGAATTAGGTATGCTTAAACAAATTCAAAGAGTAACTAAGAGTACAATAACAGAAAAATCAGTTCCAACAGCTAATGAAATACATAGTAGAAAATTTACTAATATAATGAATGAAATTAAAGAAACTATTGATAGTGGTGATTTTAGCACATTTGTTCCAAGTGCCATTGAATTAAATGAAGCTTATGATCCAATTTCTATAATAGCATCTTTAATGAAGATAAAATTCGAAAATGAAAGCAGCTTTGAATATAATACAGATACATTAGATGCACCTAGTGCTTCAAAAAATGATGTACGTTTATTCTTCTCTGTTGGAAAAAAAGATGGCTTAACTCCAAAGATCTTAATAAACTATATAAAAGATCAAACTAGAGTAAGAGCTTCTGCTATTGGTAAAATAGATCTTATGGATAATTTCTCTTTTGTAACTATAGATGAAGATGTTTCTTCTAAAGTGTTAGAGAAATGTATCGGCGGTAAAATAAACAAAAAGAAAGTTAATGTTGAAGTAGCTAATAAAAGAAAATAACATTTATTACTTTTACAAAATTAGGGAAGATTTAATCTTCCCTAATTTTAATTTTCTATATAATTTTTAACATCTACTATTTTAGAATCATCATTTAGTGCATATTTTTTAGGCATAGATATTTTAAGTACTCCATTTTCTAATATCTTCATTATTTTACTTTCGTCTATAGATTCAATTTTATCAAATTCTTTTTTGTAATTCTTTTTTACCATATAATCCGATGAGAACATACCTATATGTTGTGATACTTTTTCCATCTTATTTAAATTTATTGACAACCTTCCTGGATTATATTGTATACTAGTTTGTCTTAAATCTACTCCATTCAATTCAATAGTTAATATATACATATCATCATACTCTTCTAATTGTATAAATTCAGCTACATCCTTACCTTTTGAGTCTTCAGGTTCCTGTGATTCATCAAAATTTTCTTCATCGTATTCATGTTCAAATTCATCTATTAAACCTGATAAATCTATATCTTCTAAAAAAGATCCTATCATATTTCCTAAATTTCCTATATTTACAGTTCCCCAAAATTTAAACGGAAACATCTTAAACATATATATACCCCTTAATAATTACTCTAATTTATATTATTAAAAATAATTTTAAATGTTAAAATTATTTATTTTCATATTATGTAAGAAGTTATAATAGAATCTATTTCCTGCTATTCAATACCTTTTTAAAAAATTCTATATCATTTTTTGTTTGCTCTATTAATGAATCATCTAATCCCCCTCTACCCAATCTATCACATAATGATACTAATGCTATATCATCTACACTAATATCTCTTAATATTCCTTCAATGTCTTGAAACCTTGTATTTTTAACAACAAATAAACTTTGCATGTGCCATCTTATTAATTTTCTAACATAATCTACAAAGTCCTTATTTTCATTAAAGTAATTTAAAAACTCTTCTGCCATTTCGGCTCCAACTTTATCATGATCATATGAAATCAATCTTCCTTTTCTCATTTTAGTTGTAGGCTTTTTTCCTATATCATGCAATAATAATGTCCACATAAATATTCTCTTATCATTACTTATTTCACGTCTTTTAGCACCTTCATCAACTACCATCATTGTATGTATAAATACATTTCCTTCTGGATGGTACTTAGGATTTTGAGGTACTTCCCTTAAGTCTTTAATCATTGATAGCGGATATTTATCAAAACTACCTTTATGCAATTCTTCATTTAAAAACAAAGATGGTTTTTCATCATTAAGCAAATGCTTCTCTATCTCTAAAAATATCTTTTTCTCTTCCATTTTATTATTCTCTCCTATACGTATGGTTCTACTAAGAATCTTTAATAAAGTTAGTATTCCTAAAAAGCATCTTTATTATGATTTTTTATTTTTAGTATTCTTAAAGTAAGTTCCTCCGTCCACAAGCTTTATACTATAATATCAACACTTTATTAAAACATTTCTAATGTGTTTATTATAAGTTTCTTTATTTCTTTATGTTTGTTAGGCATATCCTCCTTTGTGTTAATCAATTTAATTAAGCTAATTAAATCAATAAGTTTTGATATTTTATACCACTCATCAATTAATTTGTCATCTGAATATTTATTATATTGCTTTTCAAATGTTTTAATTAAATCACCAGGAAAGCAATCCTCATATCTAAATAATTGACCTATATCAATTAATGAATTTCCTGCCATAGAAAATTCCCAATCTATTATGGCAGATATCTTATTATCTTTTATAAGTATATTAGTTCCTTGAAAGTCACCATGAATTAAAGAGATTTTTTTATCTAATTCTAGTAATATTTTTTTATTAGCATTTACTATATGATTTATTTTTTTAACTACATCATTTCCTAATCTATTTCTAAAATTTATCCCCATATTCTCTTCATATAATCTATATAATGGGGATAATTTGTGGATTACTTTTAAGTTTTTATCTAATTTTCCACATTCTTTATATTTAAATTTATGTATCTTTGCTAATGTTATAGCTAATTCATTGATTAAACTTTTATCAAGTTTAGATCCATTTCTAATTGCCTTACCTAAATTAACCCCATCTACATATTGATAAATACCAAACATTTTATTTTTTATAATATTGCTACTAGATATTAAATAAACCTTTTGTACTAAAATTTCATTTTTAAGTAGATTTAATAATTTACTCTCTCTTTCATAATAGCAATCACACTCAGGAAATATTTTAAGTATATATTTATTCCTCTTGTTAGTTTCTAATACATAATTACTGCTTCTACACCCTTCGTTGATAGTCTCTATACTATCTATCTCTTCATTTAATAAATTTTCCTTAAAAAGCTTATTTGCTATATCTAAATCTATATAAAAAAAAGGTAAAGATCTCTCCCAATTATATTCCATAAAATTTCCTCCATATTTCTAAATTCAATTAATATGTCTTCTTTACTTATATATATCAATATTCACCTAAACATAGTTTTTCTTTAAATTTTAAAATAACCTTACTGAATTTATTATAATAGAAAAAGAGATTTAAAGAAAAACTTTCTTTAAATCTCTTTTAATGTTTGGGTTAACTATAATTCAACTTTAAATTGAACTTATTTTAATTGAAAAGATTCACAATCTGTACATTCTACTTGCTTTGGATGTGATTCGTGTGTACCTACATTAATTTGATCTAATGTACAATAATTTTGTGCTCCATTGTTGTATTTACATGATACAACTGAACATTTTATGCTTGGATTTTTCTCCATATCATTCACTCCCTATAATTTATTACAAAGATATTATGTGTTTTTACATATAGTTTTATGCTTTTATTAAATGCAAAAAATTTTCCTTTATTTTAAATTTATATTTATATACAGTAGGTAAAGTGGACTTACAATTGGAATTTTTAAGCAATCAAAGAAGTCTTAATGCTTAATTGATGTATATTTTTTTTAATTTACACATATAAAAATTCTAGTCATATAATATTTAGTGTTAAAATTATTTTAATTTAGGAGTTGATTAAATTGTCTGGTAAAATTTTAAATTATTTCGCTTCTGCTAATACTTCAAAAGGATTTTGTAATTTATTTTCATCTAATTTAGATAACTTAGATAAAATATATATTCTAAAAGGTGGCCCTGGATGCGGAAAATCTACACTTATAAAATCTATAGGTAATGAATGGTGCAATAAAGGTTATGATATAGAATTCCTACACTGTTCTTCTGATAATGATTCTCTTGATGGTGTAATAATTCCGAAGATTAAAGTGGCAATAGTTGATGGAACAGCTCCGCATGTTATAGAACCTACTGCACCTGGTGCTATTGAAGAGTATGTTAACTTAGGAGTTGCTTGGGATACTAATAAATTAAAAGAACATACAAAAGATATATTAAAAATTAAAAAGCATATTTCATCTTGTTATACTAATGCTTATAAACTATTCGAAAGAGCTCTTGTTATACATGACGATTGGGAAAAAATATATATTGAAAATATGGATTTTAAAAAAGCAAATGAATTAACAATAGAGGTTATAGATAAGCTTGTAGGAAAGAGTACTTTTAATAAAACTGCTGTAATAAAAGATAGATTTTTAGGTGGATCTACACCTAAAGGAGCTGTTAATTTTGTTGATAACTTAACAGAGAACGTTTCTGATAGATATTTTATAAAAGGAAGACCTGGCTCTGGTAAATCTACTTTATTAAAAAAGTTAGTAAAGGAATGTAAAACAAGAGGCATTGATGCTGAAGTATATCATTGTGGATTCGATCCAGATAGTCTTGATATGGTGATAATGAGAGAATTAGATATCTGTATCTTTGATTCAACTGCTCCACATGAATATTTTCCTGTTAAAGAAAATGATTATGTAATAGATATGTATGGAGAATTAATAACCAAAGGCACTGACGAAAAATATGCTCATAACTTATCTGTTATTCAAAACAAATATAAAGAAACAATTTCAAAAGCTACCTTATATCTTGCGAAAGCTAAATCTTATCATGACGATTTAGAAAAAATATATATTAATGCAATAGATTTTAGTAAAATCGATGATATAAAACAAAACTTAGTTGATTTAATAAAAACTTTTGAATAACTCTATATTTAAGAAAAACATCTCTATATCTCTAATAAAAAATTCATAAAATTGGAGTATTAATTTTTTAGATATAATTTTACAATATTAAAACTAAAATTGATATAACAAATTCTTAGCTTCAATTATTAAGTCTAAAATGATTTAATCTGAAGCTAAGAATTATGTTTATTCTATAAGTTAAATTTTTATTTTTTTATTTTCTATGACAGTTTTTATATAATATATTTTATTATACTTTACTTTTTAAATCTCATTTAATCTAATTATATGTAAAATAAATAGTTTTTAAGATTTAGCTTACAAAACTAGATATATTTTTTATATATCTACTTGCTACAGTTATAGCTTCTCTTTTAGTGTTGTATATATTTTCTTCACCAATTGCATCTGCAATTCCCATATTTCCTAAAACATTTCTTGGTTGTTCCTGAACATGTGTTATTAAAAGTTTTATTTTATTTTTTCTGCAATGTTTAAGTAATTTACCTAATGCTTCTATTGCTGAAGCATCTATTGCATAACTATGTCTCATATCTAATATAAGAACTTCTGCCGTTGACTTAACAGCATTAACTTTAATTAAGAAGTCTTGCACAATTCCAAAGAACAATGGCCCATCAACTTGATAAACAAGTATCTTTCCATCAGCTTCTTTTAACATATCTAAAACTTCTTCATCAAATACCTCTTCATCTACTAAATCTCTAATAGCAGTTGTTTCAGATACTCTCTTCATAAATAAGAACATAGCCATAAGCATTCCAAATCCAATAGCTACTACCAAGTCAAACACTATAGTAAAGAAGAATGTTATAACTAATACAATAACATCACTCTTAGGTGCTTTTAATAATGACTTAAATGTTCTCCATTCACTCATATTATAAGATACAACAGCTAATATTGCTGCAAGAGATGTCATTGGTATTAATTTAGCAACTGGCATTAAAATTAACATAATAGCTAGTAATGTTACAGCATGTACAATACCTGCTATTGGGCTTCTTCCACCATTTTTAACATTTGCTGCTGTTCTTGCTATAGCTCCTGTTGCTGGTATTCCACCAAATAATCCTGATATAATATTACCCATACCTTGTGCAACAAGTTCCATATTAGAATCATGTGTATCTCCGATCATTCCATCAGCTACTACTGCTGATAATAATGATTCTAATCCAGCTAATATAGCAATTGTCATTGCTGGTGCAAATAATTGATTTATTGTACTTATACTTAATTTAGGTAACATTGGCATCGGTATTGAAGATGATAACGTACTAAATCTATCACCTATAGTTTCTACTGGTAATTTAAAAGCCATTACTAGTACAGTAGATACAACTAACGCCACTAATGAACCTGGTATTGTTTTATTAACTTTTGGCCATAAAGCAATAATAAGTACACATAATATACCTATTAATAATGTTGAAGTACTTAATGTATTCATATGTGAAAAATAGCTTTGCCATTTTGGAATAAATTCTGCTGGAACATTATCTATTGTTAATCCAAAAAAGTCTTTTATTTGAGTAGATAGCAATGTTACTGCTATACCACTAGTAAAACCTACAGTTATTGTTTGAGGTATGTATTTAATTACTGTTCCAAATTTTAATAATCCCATTATAACTAGAATTATTCCTGCCATTATTGTGGCTGTAATTAATCCATCTAATCCGTACTGCTGAATAATAGAATAAATTATAATTACAAAAGCTCCAGTTGGTCCTCCGATTTGAACTTTACTTCCACCAAAAAGTGAAATTACAAATCCTGCAAAAATTGCAGTAATAAGACCTTTTTCAGGTGATACTCCTGATGATATCGCTAATGCTATTGATAAAGGTAGTGCTATTATGGCAACAATAATTCCTGATATAATATCCTTTACTACCTGATTCTTAGTAATATCCTTTTGTCTTATCATTGTAAATAGTTTAGGTAACATTATTTATATCTCCCCCTGTTATATTATTTAAAGCTACATTTATAGTAGTATTTTTAATTATATTTTACGCATTAATAAAAAAACATAAATTGTTTTAAAATTAGACGCAACCCTTTAATATTACTCCTAAATATTTTAATAGTCAAAAATATTAAAAAATTATGTGTAGATTTTCAGGCTATATAACTTGGTAAAGAACAAAAAAATTTATTTTAAATATCTAATTAAATATAATTTAGCAAAAAAATAAAACTAAAGAACTTTTAATCCTTTAATTTTATTTATTTAAAAATATCCCCATATTTTTTACTTATTACTTATTGCTAATTGTCCTAGCCCCTTATATAAATAGTTATTTAGAAAATAACATATTATCTAATTTATACTTAAGTTCATCTGTTATATTAGTTAGTGGTAATCTAACTTCATCAGAATCAATTAATCCCATGTTTTTCAAACAATATTTTAATGGAGTTGGATTAGGTTCATTAAATAATAATGGTATAACCTTAGAAATATCTCTCCATGTTTTTAATGCTTCTTTATAATCATTTGATTTCATATCATTATATACTTTTATAAAACTTTTTGTGTTTAAACTTGCAGATGCTAAAATCCCACCATCACCACCAAGTGCTAATGTAGTATAAAAAAGAGCATCTTCTCCTGTTAATATAGAAAATTCATCATTGGGTCTGTTTAATAATAGTTCTGAAGTTTGACTTATATTTCCCGAGCAATCTTTTATTCCAACTATATTTTTTAGCTGTGCCAACTTATATATAGTATCATTTTCTATATTAACTCCAGTTCTATAGGGAATATTATATATTAGTATATCTCTATCTGTAGATTCAGATATACGCTTAAAATGTTCATAAATCCCTCTTTGATTTGGTCTAGAATAATATGGTGCTACTGATAATATTCCATCAACACTATTATCTTCTGCTATCTTTAACCTTTTTATTACTTCAGATGTATTATTTCCGCCAAGTCCTACATAAACTTTTGTTCTACCATTATTATATTCCATTGTTTTTAATAGTATTTCATTATATTCAAAAGATTCTATTGTTGGACTTTCCCCAGTAGTTCCTAATGGTATTATACCATCTACACCTTGCTCAATATAATAATCTATCAACTTTTTATAGCAAACAAAATCAATACAATTATTTTTAAATGGTGTTACAAGTGGTATTATTATTCCTTCAATCTTCATAATTATTGCCCCCCAAAAAAATATTGTCATAAAGAAAACCCGTTATAGTATTACTATAACGGGTAGAGTTTCATTGCTAAAGCTTATAAAAATATTATTTAAATTAAAATTTAATAATAAAAATAACATCTTAGTAAATCCTTGTAGCTCCCCACTTTCGTGACAGTTATGCATATGTTCTATACATACCCAGAAATAAATTTTTGCTTGATTTATTTCTTCGGCCATCATACCTTTCCTTATTAATCAACGTTTGCCAACTCTTAAATAAGTACTATTTATAAACAGCTCCTCTACCTTAGGTCTTCCATATTCATTTTGATTATTATATCATTCTTAAACATTACTGTAAAGGACTTACAAGATATATTTAATGAATAATTTACATTTGAATTGACTAATCCAAAATTTGATTTAAATTAATGCCTTTTAATTCTCTGAGATAAACAATAGAGGTTTTCGATCATTTTCTATAAATAAAAACAATTTAACATCTACAGCTTAGGCACAATCAAATAAATAACAAGCCTATCATCATGCTGCATCGTCAATTTGACCTAATATGCACGCTATTAGGACACTTCACCTTCTTGCCTGATGAAAAATATCTATTGCAACTTTGAACTTATTATTTATTTTCATGTGCCTTATTGTTATAAATACATATAAACTTTATAATTATATTGTCTTAAATAATGAATTATAGGGGGATAAAATTTTATGGAATCTATAACTATGCTTGGTACCGGATCTGCTATGGTAACCAAATGCTATAATACTTGTTTCACTTTATCAAAAGATAATGAGTATTTTCTTATAGATGCAGGTGGCGGAAATACCATATTATCAAATCTTGAAAAAGCAAACATAAAGATAAATCAAATACATAATATGTTTATATCTCATAATCACAATGATCATGTGCTAGGAAGTGTCTGGGTAATTCGTTCAGTAGCAAATAGAATGTTAAATGATAAATATAATGGAATTTTTAATATTTATTGTACTAAAAAATCTATTGAGGCTATTAAAACTATTTGTTCTTATGTACTTCAAAATAAATTTTTAAAACTATTTGATGATAAAATAATATTTAATGAAATTGAAAATAATACTGAAGTTAATATATTAGGACGAAGAACAATATTCTTTGATATACATAGTACTAAAGAATTGCAGTTTGGATTTAAAACATTTTTATCAAATGGCAAAACTTTAACTTTTCTAGGCGATGAACCCTATAGAGAAATGGTTAAAGATTTTTGTGAAGATGTAGATTATTTATTTCATGAAGCATTTTGTTTATATTCTCAAAAAGAAATCTTTAAACCATATGAAAAACATCATGCAACTGTAAAAGATGCTTGCAATAATGCTAAAATCTTAGCTGTAAAAAATATTATACTGTATCATACTGAAGATAAAGATTTATTACATAGAAAAGAATTATATATTAAAGAAGGTTCAAAAGAGTTTAATGGGAACATATTTGTTCCAGATGACTTAGAAATAATAGATTTATAAAAAACATTGAACGACTTATATTGATGAAATTTAAATATTTTCGAATCAATTTCTATTGTTTATACCACTGCTAAAATAAATTCTTATTTTTAAATATTAAAATGGAAAATTTCTCACAAAAATTCTAAATGATTATTCACATATAAGTTATAATAAATTTACTGCATCTATAATGATTAAATTCTAGTAAGTTTAGTATGTATTTTACATGAAAGTTCTTAATTGGAACATATATTAACATAGTTCTAAGTAATAAACAACAACCTTTAAAGATGATATATAAGTCTGTATATAAAAATATAAACGATATTACTTATAAGTAATATCGTTTAATATTTATTTTATATAATCTTTTCTAAGGTTTTTAATATAAAATTCTTGAATCTTTAAAACCTACTAACTTTTATATTAAATCAAATATAACTTTTATAAATAATAAACCAATAGCAACAAATATTATTGGTTTTATTATCTTATCGCCATTTTTAATAGCTAAATGAGCCCCCAAATAATTGCCAGCTATTGCACATACAGCTGCTGGCACACCAATAGAAAACATAACTTTTCCACCTAATATATATGCTATTAATGCAGAAAAGTTAGATGCTAAATTTACAATTTTGGCATTTCCAGATGCAGTTATGAGATTAAATCCTAATATTCCTGTAAAACATATAACTAAAAAAGTTCCAGTTCCTGGTCCAAAAAATCCATCATATGCACCTAAAAACAATCCAATAATAAAAGATAATATGTACAACTTTTTATTAGATAGTTCTTTTTTATTTTTAACACCAAAACTTCTATTAAACAATAAAAATAATGAAACAATAGGCAAAATTATTATTAAACAATAATTTAAATATTTTTCATTTAGCAATAATACTATTTGTGCTCCAAACCAAGATCCTATTAATGCTCCTGCTGCAGATACTAATGCTGATTTTATTTTTATGTTTCCACTTCTAAAAAACTTTATTGATGAAATCGAAGTACCAATACAACTTGCAAATTTATTAGTTCCATATGCAATATGAATTGGTATTCCAGCAAAAATATATGCAGGCAAAGATATTATACCTCCACCACCTGCTACAGCATCAATAATTCCTGCTAAAAATACAAGTGGACATATTATTAATAATACTTCCATATAATCCCCCTAATTATTTACTATCTTATAATTTTAAGGGGTATACAAATAAGTGTCAAACTATAATACCTTTATATTTAACTATTTACAGTTTTTGTAATAATATATTTTTGAAATTAAGGCATGTACTAATATAAATATCAGTATAATCACACTCATTATCATAAAGAATTCTTCAGGTAATACATCAATTATTGGGTCTAAATTGGAGTCAAATACCCAATAAGTATTCCTAAAGAATATTTTATGAAATGTATTAAACATCTCTGAAAAATTAATTAAAATACATAACATTAAAAATGTAACAAATACAAGTATATAATTAGCACTACTATTTAATATATATTTCAGTTCCATATAATTATCATACCTTATTTTATCTCTTGTAAGAAAGTATACTCCTAGTAATATCATGACTAAAAAAATATATATATAAATATACATAAATATTCTTTTTACATCTTGAAAATGAATTTCTCCCTGAATACTCATATGAAAATTAGGAAAATATAACTTTTCAATAAATGGATTTTGTAAATATACTATTATTTTTTTATAGTTAACCATTAATTCTTCCACAGTTAATCCACTGACTTTTGATAAATTGTATTTATATATAGTTAACTTATATATAAAAGTTAAATTTAATGTAATAATTACAGAAATTGAAATTGTAAACAAAGCATTAAATATACCTAATACAGAATTTATAAAATGTTTAGTTTTATAACCTTTATATGATGTCTGTAAATTATTACTCATAAATTACCCCCATAATCTTTATTTATGTAATACATTATAATTATACTCTAATAAAATGTAAAATAATACAAGTTATGTAATCTAATTTAAATTTTTAAATAAGCACATAACATAATGTTTATAAAGTTGTGGCTAAATTCAAAAAAGAAACTAAAAAAGAGATAGTTATAACAACTATCTCTTTAGCTTACCTGGCAACGTCCTAATCTCCCACACAGTCTCCCGTGCAGTACCTTCGGCGCTATGGATCTTAACTTTCCTGTTCGGAATGGGTAGGAGTGTTACTTCCATGCCATCATCACCAGATCCTTTGAAAGAATGTTCTTTCAAAATTGCACATAAATTGTATATAATAATTATTTATTGGTCAAGCCCTCGACCTATTAGTATCAGTCAGCTAAATATGTTGCCACACTTACACCTCTGACCTATCAACCTTGTAGTCTTCAAGGGGTCTTACTA
>NZ_OKRA01000005.1 GCF_900290265.1 Clostridium cagae | reverse complement strand
TATATGCAAGACCCAAAATTAAAGTAATGGGGCTTACATCCTCTGGCATAAAGCTCCAAAGTTTTACCCCCTCATTATATAAATTAAAAAATGTGTACAATTATTTTGATTTTAATCTGGAAAAAACATATATATTAAATACAGTACCTAAAATACTAATACATCCAGATATAATAAAAACCAAATCATTTGTTTTTTTCCATGCAATAGCAGAAACTATCCCCATACATATCATCATAATTAATAAAATAGAAACAATTATATTAATAAGCTTGTTATTTATATTTTTATTATGCATAACAGTATCCTTTCACTAATATTTGCAATATCAAAACTATAACTTAAATAATTCATCTCAGTAAATATTATACATTATTTAACCATAGCTTTATGGTAAATGCTAAGTAAAAAACAGTAGATAATTTTGTATTTACACAAAATTATCTACTGCACTTTTTTGTATGTGTTCTAATAAATATAATCTGATATACCCCTTTAATTATATAAGCACATGTTATTGTTTTTTTAAGAACATAATTAAGCTATAGTAAAAATTTATAGATAAAATTACTAATATTATTATTAATGATGATATACACGCAGTCTTTAAAAAATCAAAAACATCAATATCCATAAATTCTTTTAATAAAAAAGTTAATTTTATAGGAATAAATATTAATGCAGAGCTAAGCACACTTAAAATACAATTAATAAATATGATTCTATTATTACTTTTATTTAAATAAAGTTTTTTAATTTTTATAATAGATATAATATTTATCAATAATATTAACACTAATCCAATTAATATTAAAAAAGAATATATGTTATTCATATAGATAAACTCCCATTTTTAATTACACGTAATTGATGATTTACCATTGATATCTGTTTAAACCACCAGTTTCATCATTTGAATTATCAAACCAGCAATCTAAAAGTTCAAACCAATTTCCAACATCATTAATTTCAGGAGTTTGATTATCTTTGCACCAACTTAACTTTCCATATAAATAATTATCTTTAATAGTAGTTGTATCTATAGAATTGTACCAACTTTGGCCTTGCCAACAAGGAAAACTCATATATGAAAATGAATCATTGTATATTTTCTTTCCATCTGGCAAGAAGATACTTAAACCATTTTTACCTTCACTAAATCCTTTAAATTTGCTTCCACCATATGAATAAACTATAGTATTATCTACATTCTTCATTACATTTTTAGCTAAATTTTTGATATTGTCACTAAATTTATTGCTCTTACTTATATTTTTACATAGATCATATAAATCAAAGTAAGGATAAGCCATCCATTCACTACTACTATTTTGGTTAAAATAATTCATAGAATGTACACTTCTACCCTTTCCCCTGATATTTTCAACATCATCTTTTTTATTTTCTTTCCATAAAGCTGCAGCTAAATTGTCTACAGACTCTTTTACACTATCTATTTTACTTAAATCAAAACAACTTAAAACTTGATTATTAACATTAGCTTGTTCTACTGAATCCCTTTGAGCTTCAACCATTATTGCTCCAAGCTGAAGATCTGTAACTTTTGATGGATCAAAGTATTTTTCCTTTCCACCTAAAGTTGAATCTTTTTTTCCAGTATCTCCACCACCAGATTTAAGACGACTAAATATTCTTTCATAATCATATCCATTTCCCCAAACTACAGGTGCTGATGCAACCATAGTATTTGCAGAAAAGCTACCATTTCCTGGTCTATATTGATAAGCAACTTCTGCAGTTCCCATTAAACAAGCATCATAAGCTAATAAATCTACAGATTCATCCTCAGTTAAGGTATCAGATATTTCAGCAGTATACAAACAATCATTATCATCTGTTTCATCCCAGCATACTGCTTTAGGATTTTTAACTTCTTCTTCTTTCTTATCTTCTCTTGCTCCACCACCATGATTAGAAATAATAAGTGCATATTTATCTGCTGGATATTGATCTTTACAAGAATCTATAAACTTCTTTAAAGTATGTCCATCACCCATATTTGCTTCATAATCACTTGTCTTTGTTATTTCAGGGAATTCATCTCCCCCATCAATTCTAATTGCCTTATTTCTTTCAACTTTATACATTCTTGTATCAGAAAAGTTTTCTCCTAATACACTTGAATCATTAGAATATCCTTCGTTCCTATCAACTAAAACTATTAAATTTAAATTTGGATTATCAACATATCCTTCTTTCATTTGTTCAATATCCTCTAATAGGCTGCCTTCTAAGTTATTATCTGCATCACTATAAACCATAACAGTTAATTTTTTGTCTTCATTTTCATTTTTGACTTTGTCCTCATATTGTACTGCTGCCTCTGTAGTATTTTTTATGGTAATAGCATCTTTAACTTTATCAGAGGCCTTAGCTGGAACACTATTAAACAAAAAAGTAGCTAAAAACAAAAATGAAGTAATTAAAGTAAATTTTTTATTAATCATAATTCAATCCCCATCCTTTTTAATAATACTAATTTATAATATAAATCTAATCTTAAAATAAATAATATTGAGTATCTTAAAAGTACATATGGTATTAACTAACTTTAATTATTAATAGACATAAAAACCTTTTTAGTTTTAGTTCTATATTTTCATTGGTAAAAAATGTATTTAATATATTCTAGCATAACTCTATAAAAATAAAAAAAAGCACTTTACATTATAAATGAGTATTTCTCCTTAAAAAAACGTTTAAATTTATATTTTATTAAATATTTTCCATTAAAACTTATAATTACTAAATACTTTCATTTTTTATACATTATTGTTATTATATAAATTCTGCAGCTATTTTCCCAAAAATAAATTTAAAAATAATATATTTTTAAATTTATTTTTATAATATTATTTTGTATCAATAATTTTTAAAATGCATATAATAATTTCATATAGACAAACATTTATATATATAAATATAAATCTCATTAAAATAGTGATTATATTGACAATACATTGATATAGCTTTATATTATATATAGATATGTATCTATATAATAGGCCAATGAAACTGAATTATTAAGAAAATGCAGAAATTATAAAATCATTATCCTATCCCAACAGGCTAAAAATAATTGATATATTATCTTGTGGTTAAAAATGTATTTGTAAAGATAAATTAAAATGTACTTGCAAGTAAAAGGTTAATTATAAAATATTTATATAAAGGAGTTAATGACAATGAACAAAATGATAATATTTGATCCAGCTATGTGTTGCTCAACAGGTGTTTGTGGACCATCTGTTAATCCAGAATTATTAAGAGTTGCAACAGTATTAAATACTTTAAAAAATCAAGGGATAATAGTTGAAAGGCATAACCTTACAAGTAATCCTCAAATATTTGTAACTAATAAAATTATAAATGAAATATTAATGACAAAGGGGATACAAGCTCTTCCTATTATTATGGTAAATGATAAAATTGTGAAAATGGGTGGTTATCCTAGCAATAAAGAATTTTGTGAATTATTAAATATACCAGCGGATTATTTAAAAGCAAATATAAAGAGACCTACTAAATGTAATTGTAAAGATGGACATTGTTAATTATAGATAAAAATAATAAATTTATGTATTGTATTTTTTAATATAGAAAGGAAGATAAATTTGTTTAATTTATTTGATTTAGAGAAGTTAAATTTAACTAAATATTTATTTTTTACTGGTAAAGGAGGAGTTGGCAAGACTTCAACCGCTTGTGCAGTAGCAGTTACTTTAGCAGATTTAGGGAAAAAAATAATGCTTGTTAGTACAGATCCAGCTTCAAATCTTCAGGATGTATTTGATACAGAATTAAATAATAAGGGAGTAAAAATAAAAGATGTTCCTAATTTAATGGTAGCAAATTTTAGTCCAGAGGATGCTGCAGCTGAGTACAGGGAAAGTGTTATAGCTCCATATAGAGGAAAGTTGCCAGAAGCTGTTTTGAATAACATGGAAGAACAACTTTCTGGTTCATGTACAGTTGAAATAGCAGCCTTTAATGAATTTTCAGCAATGATAACTGATAAAAATGTAAGTAATGAATATGATCATATTATTTTTGATACAGCTCCAACAGGACATACATTAAGAATGCTTCAATTACCTTCTGCATGGAGTAATTTTATTAAGGAAAGTACCCATGGAGCATCATGTCTTGGCCAACTTGCAGGATTAGAAGATAAAAAAGACATGTATAAAAAAGCAGTTGAAACTTTAGCTGATAAAGAAAAAACTACACTTATACTTGTTTCAAGGGCAGAGATAACTCCTTTAAAAGAAGCAGAAAGAGCATCTAAGGAACTTGAAGATATAGGAGTTAAAAATCAAATTTTAATTATAAATGGTGTACTTCAACAATGTGATGATTATTTATCTAAATCTATTTATGATAAACAACAAAATTCACTAAAAGATATTCCAAAAGGATTAAAGAATATTAAAACTTTTGAAATTCCATTAAGACCTTATAATATAACAGGATTAGAAAATGTAAGGTCATTATTAAAAGACAACTATACCGTAGTTGATAATGAAATTTTAAATATAACTGAAATACCAAAATTAAATAGTATAATTGAAGATCTATATAAAAATGATAAAAAAGTAATATTTACAATGGGAAAGGGTGGCGTAGGAAAGACTACTATAGCTGCTGCAATTGCACTTGGATTATCAAAAAAGGGTAAAAAGGTACATTTAACAACAACTGACCCTGCTGGACATTTGAAATTTGTATTAGATGAAAGCTATGGAATTTCTTTAAGCAATATTGATGAAAAGGAAGAACTTGAAAAATATAAAGAAGAAGTGTTAAAAAAAGCAAGAGAAAATAACATGAGCGAAGAAGATATAGCTTATGTTGAAGAAGATTTAAGATCTCCATGTACTCAGGAAATAGCTGTATTTAGAGCTTTTGCTGAAATAGTTGAAAGGTCAGAAAATGAGGTTGTTGTTATTGATACAGCACCAACAGGGCATACTTTATTACTTTTAGAATCAACTGAAAGTTATAATAGGGAAATTGTTAGATCAGAAGGGGATATCCCAGAATCAGTTATAAAGCTTTTACCAAAATTAAAAAATCATAAAGACACTGAAGTTATAATTGTAACTTTAGCAGAAACAACACCAGTTTATGAAGCTATGAGGCTTCAAGAAGATTTAAATAGGGCAGAAATTTATAGTAAATGGTGGGTAATAAATTCAAGTCTTTATGCTACAAACACTAGCAATGAGATATTGAAAGCTAAGGCTAGCAATGAAATAAGGTGGATAAATAAAGTAGATAAAATATCAAATGGAAATTTTGCAGTAATTAAGTGGAAACCCGAGGAAATAAAAGATGATAGGCTTAAAGAATTACTAGACTAGATTATTATCCCACTACACCAATTCATTGATTTTGTGGTGGGATAGATAATAATACTAAAGATATTAAAGCAAATAAATTTGTTATTATTTAAAATATGTAATGGATAAGTTAGATAAAAATAAAATAATAATAACTTATTGCAATAAAGGAGTTACAGGAAATACAACTCAAAATATATTTATAAATGCTAGATATAAAAAATTCTATAACCTTTCAGGGGGAACAAATTTTATAAGGGAAGTAAATAATGAAAAGAACTTTAATTTAGGATATTTCTAAATTAAAGTTCTTTAAAAATTTCTTCTATTTATTTAATGGATTAGATCTTATAGCATTTCTTATATCTTCATCATCTACATGAGTATATATTGTAGTTGTTGAAATATTTTCATGGCCTAATATCTTTTGAAGGCTTCTTATATCAACCTTTCCATACTTATATAAAAGAGTTGCTGATGTATGTCTTAATTTATGTGTAGAATATTTATTAGGGTCAAGTCCTGCTGCTTTAATATTATTTTTAACTATAGTTTGAACACTTCTTTTGCATATTTGCTTTCCTCTTTCACTTATAAAAAGGTATGTATTGTTTACGTTTCTCCTTTTTAACACATACTCTTTAATGGCTTTCATGCAGCTTTCATTTAAATATATGGTCCTATCCTTATCTCCCTTCCCCCTAACAACCAAAATATCCTCTCTAATATCTTCAAGTTTTATATTACATAACTCATTTAATCTAAGACCACAGTTTAAAAATAGTGTTATTATACAAAAATCACGTTCTTTGTTCCGCCCTGTTATTGATTTTAATAACTTTTCACTCTGCTCTAAACTTAAATAAGCTACTTGTTTCTTAGGAAGCTTTGGAGTTTCAAGGTCTAAGCTTATATTTTCATCTAAAATTTTTATCTTACTTTGGCAATATTTAAAGAAAGATTTTATACTTGCAACCTTTCTTGCCCTTGTAAAAGCATTGTTGTTTTTATTATTTTTAGTAAATGCAAGAAAAGAATATAAATCCTCTAATTTTATATTCCTTATAAAATCTTCATCTATATCACTAATGTCTATATAACTATCATTACCTATGTTGCTTTCATTTTTTAAGAATTTAAAGAGCATAATTAAATCTAATTTATAACCTTCAACAGTACTATCAGATCTCTCTTGAATAGTTGATAAATACTCTAAATAATTTTTTAATATCTTTGGCATATTATAATTTATAAAATCACCTCATCTCTTTAATATATAGATGTTGTTTTTTATATTATATAACATGGAATATTACATGTGGGATAATTTATTAAAAAATCATATTGAGTTTAACAAAAAAGAGTAGAGTATAAAAGGCATACACTACTCTTTTTTGTTATATAATATTGTAACTTTATGTGTAACAAAATTTGTACCTTTATAAGTAACATATTTTGTTACAAAAATTTGTTATGTTTTTTGTACCACTTTAGTAACATATATCTGTAGCTTTATTTTTTTATTAATGTGAATTCTGCATGATCACCAATTGCGTGATTAACTTGTAAACTAATTACTACGCTGTCCTTATGAAGATAGCTATATACTCCTTCTTTAGGATTTTCTATCTTTCCATTAACTTTATGAAAATCAGCATTTTTAAGCATACTAATCAATTTATCATTTCCAATGTTTAAAATAAACTCTTTTTGTGCTGCTGCTAATTCATCATTTTCTGCAATAACTTTAATATTCTTTGGATCTTTTAATTCATTTAATATATCATCTACATTAGAATAATCTGAAAGTCTTATAATATTACCACTTTCTAAATCTACATTAGTTGTATAAAAAATTGATGATGGATATGCTGCCCCCTCTACATTGACTTCTCCCTTATAAACTATGGAAATATACTTTTCATTTTTAAATTTCACATCATAATTCACATTTAGATCTACTGCTTTAAGATTTGGATCATCTTTGATATAATCATCTAAAACCTTTAATGCTCCTTCCTTTAAATATCTATTAATTGATTTTAATTTTTCATTCTCATTAGAATTTTTCAATTCAGGATAATTAATTTTAACATTATTTTTACTATAATCCTTACTTACTACTTGGCATTCATTTGATTTTTCTTTTAAATTTTTAGGGGATTCTTTCTCCTTAGTTGTATCTGATACTTTTTGAGAATCCTCCACTTTGTTTTCATTTTCCTTATTATTTATTACTTCATTACTAGAATCATTTTTAACTTCACTATTAGATGAATTGGCTTTATTTTCTGAATTTGTTGTTACGCTTGTACTATTACAACCATTTAATATGCTTGTAATCCCTAATCCTAAAACTACTATAATCGTTATTAATTTTAACTTCATTTATATATACTCCTTTTTCATTTATATATAAATAGTAGTTAATTTGTTTAAAAAAGTCAAAAATTTACAGAAAAACTATAACTCACATAGTATTTTTAAATTAAAGTTTATAAAATAAATTATAAAAAAGCTTAATTAATATACTTACGAAATATATAATCAACACTAATATAAATAATGTATTATAATGTAAGTAAAGTAATATAAAAGATACGATAATTAGAAGGAGATTGAAAATTGAAGTTTTTAAGAATTTTTATATTAATAGCACTACTAGTAACCCTAACTGGTTGTGGGACTGAAAAATCACAAAATAATCATATCCAAACAAATAATGATATTTCTACTGAAGCTACTGATACTGAAGACGCCACTACAAATAACAATACTAATAGTAGTGAAAAAATTACAGATAATAATACTAAAAAAGTAAGCACTACTAATAAAGTAAATTCTAATAAAAATAATAGTAATAACAATACTGCTATAAATAAAAGTTCTGAAAATAACCCTACAGAAGTTCAAAATGAAGAATCATTTTATGGACAATGGGTTATAGAAAAAGCTGTAGGATATAGTAAGGTAGGAACTTATAGTGATGACGATATAAAAAAAATAGTAGGAAAAAAACTAAGTTTTTCAAAAGAGCAATCAAGTTGCTTTGGAGATGATGCAAGCTACCTAAATGACACAGTTAAAAATCCTACTTACAAAAAATCAGTTATTACATCTGATGAATTTTTAAGTACTTGGCTTGTACCTTTAAGCACTTTGAGCATAAATAGCGATACTGTAACAGAAATTGAGGTAAATGATTTAAAAAATCTTCCAGCATGTACTTTTTTTATAAAAGATAACGACACATTAATACTTTATGGTGGAGGTACTTTTTTTCAACTTAAAAAGCAGCATGAAAAACAAACTAAATAAACATAATTCAATGTCTATTATAGCCAGTGAATAAAAAGAAACTATGATAAAACTTAACTAATGCAATATCTATAGAAATTATTTAAGAGAAAGTGTCCCCCTTTAAATAGAGTTCTTTTTTTATTAGACTCTACCTTCTTTGGTACACTTTCCCTTTATTATATAAAAGTAATAAATTTTTTATTTATTTTTATCTGCTGATGAAATTCTTTTAACATCATAGAATACGCCTTCATCACAATAAATTAAAGTATTATCATCCTTTATAAAAAAATTACGTTGAAAATTAGGCTTTTCACCTTCTACTCTTACATTAACAATAGAGTCTTTATTAATACCTAATTTTGAGAAGTTAGTACGATAATCATACTCTAAATCTTCTTTATTCTCATTATTAATTATATATTGGGGATTTTTCCAATACGTTTCACCAAAAGTAGCTGAATCTCCAGAAAAGCTCATCTTTGTATTAATTACTGATGATGGATCACTACCTCCAGATACCTTACTATATCCTACTACCTCTTTTATTACCCAATTACCATAAAATGATTCCTCATTTTTATCATTACTTACTTCTTTAGTTATATCTTGTGAATCTTTCTTAGTACTTGTACTTTCATTCCTATTACTAACAGTATTGTTATTACTACTACTAGAGTTATTGCTTGTACTATTCTTTGCTATATCAGAATTAGAACTAGCTTCTTTTACATCATTTTTATTTTCATTTAATTCATCAGTATTTTTTTCATTAGCACTATTAGATTCATTATCAGATTCACTACTAACTTCATTATCTTCC
The DNA here is from genome assembly GCF_900290265.1 of Clostridium cagae. Classification (NCBI taxonomy): domain Bacteria; kingdom Bacillati; phylum Bacillota; class Clostridia; order Eubacteriales; family Clostridiaceae; genus Clostridium; species Clostridium caccae. The sequence continues at coordinate 60,723 of NZ_OKRA01000005.1, read as the reverse complement.
TTTATATTATTACTGGATACTTTTTTATCAGTACAACTAATCAATCCCAATGATAAAACTAAAACTAATATTATTGTATATATACGTTTCAATATTACACCTCCAGTTATTTAAAATACATAATATACATTTAATGTTTATTTTACCATATTATTCTTTAAAATAGTAAAAACAATTTAATAAGAGTCCATATTTTTAAAATTAAAATATAGACTCTTTTCTATTTGCTAAATTTTATTATAATCAAAATTTTTGAAGTGTACTTGCTTGTACAAAGATTAAATTCATTTAAATAAATAATAATTAATTGTACCTTATCTTGTTACATTAAATGTAACTAACTATGTAACTTTATAAGTAACATATTTTGTTACAAAAATTTGTTACTTATATTTTAGTATTATTAATTAGATTGCATTATGAATAATGTGATATGATTTAGATATAAAGCCAATCTTTCTAGTATAATATGAATTTATAAACAGGTTTAAATTTCATATTAATCTTTAATAATTTTTTTATTATTTTAACTGTCTACTATAAGTAGATCATATCAAAACTCAGTGCTTTTTTACTTTATCATCATTTACTTTATCGAAATATGTTTTTAAATTTTCACGAGCATTTGACTAATTAACTGCAAGCATTTCCATATCTAAATTTTGTTAAATGTAGAAAAATGTCTAAAATTACTTACTTTACACTCCGTGCATATATTGATTTTTATGTTAAATAATGTAATCATTGTATTATAAATACAAATTAAGGAAACAACTGCGTGTTAAGACGTTTTAGAAGTTGGTTACATATTTTTACTTAAGTAAAAATAAAAAAATATTAAGGGGTGGTAAACTTGAAAAAAACTTTAAGTATTTTATTTTCTCTATTACTCGTAGTCGCTTGCGTTACTTCAAGTAGCGTAACAGCTAATGCAGCTACTAATAATACTCAAGACAATCCTACTAAAAGAGTAGTTACCTATTTTCCAAGTTGGGGTGTATATCAAGCAGGCCAGCAAAATATTACTGTTAGTGATATCCCTTGGGATAAAGTAACACATGTTAACCATGCATTTTTTGAAATCACTAACAATTTTAAAATACAATCTACTGACAGCTATGCTGATTTTGAAAATACTGATTTTGGCCATGCTCCAAAGGAAGATTGGGACAAGTATCCAAACACAGGTTATCCAAAGGGCACAGTATTTGGACATTTTGGAGAGTACAAGTATTACAAAGAAAAGTATCCGAATGTAAATCTTTTAATATCAGTTGGAGGATGGACAAGAAGTGACAAATTCCATGCAGCAGCTTCTACAGAACAAAATAGAAAAACATTAGCTAACAGTATGGTAGATTTAATGAAGAAGTATCCATTTATTGATGGAATAGATGTTGACTGGGAATATCCAACAGAAACTAGAGCACCTGAGGATCAATATGATAGAGGTTGTGTTGGTGGACCAGAAGATAAGCATAACTTTACTCTTTTATTAAAAACTATAAGAGAAACATTTAATTCAAATGGTATGAATGACAAGCTTTTAACAGTAGCCGTATCAGCAGGTGCTACAAAAATAAACAATACTGAACCAGATAAATATGCTCAATATGTAGATTATATTGGAGTAATGACTTATGATTTTGCAGGAGGTTGGGACAACGTTACAGGTCATCTTGCAGGTTTATATCTTAACCCTGAGGACACAACAAGACCAAATTTTGATATGGATGATGCAATGAAACTATTCTCAGAGACATATAATGTTCCAAAAAACAAGCTATTAGCTGGCTCTCCTTTATATTCAAGGGGATGGGGAAATGTTCAACCAGGCCCTAATGGAGATGGTTTATTTCAACCAGGAGATTCAAGCTTTAAAGGAAATCTAGGTGATGGTGGTCAATATTCTTGGTATGATATTAAAGCTATAGAAAATACTCCAGGTTGGGTAAAATATAGAGATCCAATTGCTAAAACTCCTTATTTGTATAATGCTAATACTAAGCAATTTTTGACATATGAGGATCAAACATCTTTAAAAGAAAGAATTAATTATATAAATAATAATAACTATGGTGGATTAATAGTCTGGGATTGTAGTGGAGATGATGTTGAAAATGGATGTACAATGCAAACTCAAATGTTTAATGGCTTAGTAAAAAGATAATATTTAATTTGCAAAATTAATATATCAAGTTAAAGGTAGAGTCTCTTTTTTAGACTCTACCTTTAATTACTGTCCCTCTATATTCTCAAATTATTCTTATTTTTTCTTGTAATTTAGCTTCAAATTTATCAATACCTTTCTTCCAAACAAAGGTATATCTATTAGCATTCGCTTCAATTTTTGTTCCATCTATAAAGATATTTTCAAATTCTATTTCATTAAGTTCACCTAGTTTAATTATTAGCTGACTAAATAAATCTTGGATACAGCTAGCTAGTCTCCCCACTTTTTGTAAAAGTCTTATTATTTCCATTATTTTTAATAAATTATAAAAATTTATATAAATGTCTTTAATTTCATAAATAAAATTCTTCTCTAACTAAACCTTTCACTAAAGAATTATTTAGCGAAAAGTTTATATTGATTTTTATGTTAAATATATGTCTTTATTCAAAATTTATACTATTTCTATATTTTAAGTCTTAAAATTTCATATTTTTCTTTTATCATCCGTTATTAATTCCAAATAATTATAAGCATTCTCTTTTAAACGAATATTCTATATAAAATAGCTTTCATCATTCGTATTTTTCTCTTGTTATTCTCCATCAATTTTTTTTATAGGTGCATACATATTAATATAAAAAATAAAAAGGGGGGTACTTATAAAATGAATAATGTTGATGAACTAGTAGTAGGATGTTCTCTTAGTATTGAAGTACAAAGTGGAACTGATAAATTAGGTGATCCAATTTATAAGAAAAAGACATTTTCAAATCTTAATCCTAAGGTAACACCAGAGGATTTATATACAGTTGCTACTGCAATTAAAAATGTCTTAGATGCTGAATGTAGAAATTTCTTCAAAAATAATACATTTAAATTAATGAATGACTCTGAAGAATAATTAATTAAAATTTAATACAAAAATGAGAAAGGAGTATTATAGATGGAATATATATTATCATTAACATTTATTAATGAAGCTGGTAGTAAATCTTCATTAAATATTAATGGAGTAAAAACTGATCTTAAAGATTCAGATGTAAAAGATTTAATGAATCTTATAGTTGAAAAAGAGTTTTTCTTAACTGGTAAAGGTAAATTAATTAAAGTTGATTCTGCTAAGTTAACTCAAAGAGAAATAAAACAATATACAGTTGCTTAATGAAAAGAGATAATCTTAAAAATTTTAGGATTATCTCTTTTTTATTATTACACAAAAGTGTAACATAATTTGTTACATTTTTAGTACCAATACAAGTTACAATAAGTGTAACAATATTAGTAATATTTCTAGTATCAACATAAGTTACAATAATTGTAACAAAATTAGTAACAATTTCCGTTACTATAATGTAGTGTTAAATTCAGTTAAATACACATATATTAATACTTTTCATTTGTTAATAAAGTCTATATAATAAAGATATTAATTATATTAAATTTATAAAAAATAACTATATCATGGTTTCGATTAAAACAAACATATCATTCATAGTTTGTTTCTTGTAATTGTTGGGAGAAATGTATATAATGTATGGGAATATTGTTTGCAAACCAGAGGACGATAAAGTTATGGAATATATTTAAGCCTCAGAAGCCGTGAAAAAATGGGGCATTTCAGAATAAATGGTACATAAGCTATGCCTAGAAAACCGTATACAAGATGTTGTCCATTAGTCATATGGGGCTTACATGGACAAGCCTGTTGCTTGGGGACATACACGCAGAAAATAAAGGATGGTGAAAACAATTGAAACACATTTTCTTTGTTGAAGACAATTTGAGTTTAATTAATGGTTTATCTTTTGCAATCAAAAAGCAAGGATATGAAATAGATGTTGCCCGTACAATTCTTGAAGCAGATGCACTATGGGCAGATAATAAATATGATTTGGTTATTTTGGACGTGTCGCTTCCTGATGGCTGCGGCTATGATTTATGCAGAAAAATTCGTAAAACATCAAAGGTTCCAATTATGTTTCTTACTGCTGCTGATGAAGAAATGGATATCATAATGGGGCTTGATATTGGTGGCGATGATTACATAACAAAGCCATTTAAGCTAGCGGTGTTTATGTCAAGAATAAATGCTTTACTTCGCAGAAGTGACAATTTTGTTCAACCTGATACTGAATTAAATTCTAATGGCATAAATGTACAACTACTAAAAGGAGAAGTCTATAAAAATGGAGAACAACTTGACTTAACAGCAAGTGAGTATAAATTGCTGAGCCTATTTATGGAAAATCCAGACATTGTTCTTTCTCCTGACCAGATTTTAAGCAAACTATGGGATTGCGACAAAAACTATATAGATAACAATTCCCTTACTGTATATATACGCAGACTACGTACAAAAATCGAAGATAATCCAAGTGAGCCTGAAAAAATAGTCACTGTTCGACGTATGGGGTATAAATGGAATACTGTTAATTGGGGTGTACGATGAAAATACTAGTAAACAGGAAAATCAAAAAACTCTTTCATTTGGTATTGCTTCTTATATTAGCCTTTACCTTGATTTCTGCTACTTTAATAGGTTTAAAATTTAAAAATGCAGCATTGTATATATTAATATGTTCCTTGTTCATGAGTATATCCATATTGATAATTGGTTATAGGTATTTCAGGCAACAAAATATAATCATGGAAGATGCAGTAACGCAAATCAAAGAATATATTTTTGGAAATCAAAATGCACGTATTGAATGCAATGAGGAAGGAGAGTTATACAGGCTATTTCATGAAGTAAATTCCGTAATTTCTATTTTAAATGCTCACGCTGAAAATGAGGGAAAAGCAAAAAAATTTTTGAAAGATACCATTTCTGATATTTCTCACCAGTTAAAAACTCCACTTGCTGCCCTTAATATATATAATGGCATTATGCAAGAAGAATCAAAGAGTTTACCAACCATTAAAGAGTTTACTGCTCTTTCAGAGCAGGAGCTTGACAGAATAGAAATACTAGTACAAAACCTCTTGAAAATTACAAAACTCGATGCAGGAACAATGGTGATTGAGAAATCCAAAGAAAATGTATCTGAAATGATGAACAGTATAGAAAGGCACTTTTCATTTCGTGCAAAACTTGAGGAAAAGCAAATATATCTGTCTGGAGATGATGACATTACCTTATTATGCGACTGTAATTGGCTGACTGAAGCAATCAGTAATATTGTTAAAAACGCTTTTGATCATACGCAAAAAGGAAATGCTATTAATATTGAATGGAAACAATTTGGGTCTATTATTCAAGTTATGATAAAAGACAATGGACGTGGTATTCACCCAGAGGATTTACACCATATTTTTAAGAGATTTTATCGCAGTCGTTTTTCTAAAGACACACAAGGTATCGGACTTGGGTTATCCCTTGCGAAAACTATTGTTGAAGCACACAGTGGAACAATAGAGGTTGACAGCGAATTAGGTATTGGAACTACTTTTACAATGAATTTTTTAATTCCTACAAAATTGTAGGATAAGTGTCATATAACAGTAAGATTTCCATGATAATATTTCAATATCAAGATAGAAAGAGGTAAATAACCTATGAATTTATTGGAAGTTAAATCAATTTCTAAAACCTATGGCAACGGTGAAGCTGCCGTACATGCATTAAAAGATATAAGCTTTTTCGTTCCAAAAGGCGAATTTGTCGCAATAGTTGGAGAATCTGGCTCCGGCAAGAGTACACTTCTGAATATGGTAGGGGCACTTGATACACCTACTTCTGGCAAGGTATTTATTGACGGTAAAGATATTTTTTCCATGAAAGATAGTAACTTGACCATCTTTCGTCGTAGAAATATTGGATTTATTTTTCAGAATTTTAATCTAATTCCGGAATTAAATGTTGAACAAAATATCATATTTCCTGTACTGCTTGATTATCAAAAGCCCGATAAAAAGTATCTTGAGGAACTACTTACGGTGCTTAATTTGAAAGAACGCCGTCACCATTTACCAAGTCAATTATCAGGTGGACAGCAACAGCGTGTAGCAATAGGACGTGCACTAATTACAAGGCCTTCACTTATCCTTGCCGATGAGCCCACAGGTAATTTAGATACGCAAAACAGCAGTGAAGTAATTACTTTGTTAAAAGAAGCTGCAAGAAAGTACCAGCAGACCATTGTTATGATTACCCATAGCCGAAGTATCGCACAAACTGCAGATCGAATAATACAAGTGTCCGATGGCATACTCACTGACTTAGGGAGGTGCCGCGAATGAAAAGTTATCTTAGTTTAATCCCAATTTCTGCAAAAGTACACAGACGTCAAAACCACATGACGCTTCTGTGTATTATATTTGCCGTATTTTTGGTAACTGCTGTTTTTAGTATGGCAGATATGGGTGTTAGAATGGAGACAACAAGATTACTGAATAAGCATGACAGTGACGCACTACAAGAACTTAGCAAAAGTGTAGCAGCCCAAACTCTATATTCTACAGCTGCTGTGCTGTTTGTGCTTATACTCATTGCAGGGGTGCTGATGATTTCAAGCAGTATAAATAGTAATGTTGCCCAAAGGACAAAGTTTTTCGGAATGATGCGTTGCATTGGAATGAGCAAACAACAGATTATCCGTTTTGTCAAACTTGAAGCACTTAATTGGTGCAAAACTGCGGTTCCAATAGGGATTATACTTGGGATTGTAGTCACATGGGGATTATGTGCTGGACTACGGTTTCTTGTAGGTGGAGAATTCTCAGATATACCCCTTTTTGGAGTTAGTCCAATAGGTATTATCAGCGGAATAATTGTGGGAGTTGTTACAGTACTCATTGCCGCCAGTTCTCCAGCAAAACGAGCTGCAAAGGTATCGCCTGTAACGGCAGTATCTGGTAATTCGGAAAATACAAAAAATGCAACCCATGCATTGAATACCCGTTTTTTTAAAATTGAAACTGCCCTTGGTATTCATCATGCAGTATCAGGAAAGAAAAACTTAATACTTATGACAAGCTCATTTGCTCTTAGCATCATCCTGTTTTTGAGCTTTTCAGTGTTAATAGAGTTTATCGGCTATATTATGCCCCAGTCATCAAATACTTCTGATATCAGCATTTTTAGTAATAACAGTTCAAATTCCATAGACAGTGTATTACTTGATAAAATAAGTGGTATGTCAGATGTAGAGCATGTTTTTGGCCGAAGGAACTGTTTTGATGTTCCAGCAGAAGTAAATTCTAAAACAAACACCATTGATATGATTTCCTATGATGATTATGATTTTGACTGCCTTATAAAAGATAAGCAACTTAAAAAAGGTAGCAATATTTCAAAAGTGTATGGGGACAGTAATTACGTACTTACAATCTGGGACAAGGACAGACCTTTAGAGATAGGCGATAAAATACAAGTAGGCAATAAGGAACTGGAAGTCGCAGGGCTGTTAAAATGTAACCCTTTTAGTGATAACGGTACTCCAGATGGAAAAATAACACTAATTAGTTCTGGGGAAACTTTTACTCGCCTTACTGGGATAACCGACTATTCACTTATTATGATACAGATGACAAAAAATGCCACAGACAAAAATGTTGAAGCCATCCATAATGTGGTAGGCGAAAACTACAAGTTTATTGACCAACGCGACAAACGGACTACCAGCACATATATGGCATTTATGTTTTTCGTATATGGATTTTTGGCAATTATCACCTTGGTTACTGTATTAAATATTATGAACAGTATTTCCATGAGTGTATCCGCAAAAATAAAGCAATATGGTGCCATGCGTGCGGTGGGTATGGACGAACATCAGATTACCAAAATGATAGCCGCAGAAGCGTTTACCTATTCTATATCAGGTTGTATTGTCGGAATTGTAGTAGGTCTGTTCATTAGCAAATTACTATACGACATTCTTATTACTGCTCATTTTAGCTACGCTACTTGGAGCATTCCTATTATGCCTATAATTATTGTGCTTTTGGTTGTTGCCATTACTGCTATGGTTGCCATCTATGCTCCGTCAAAACGGATTGCAAATATGGCAGTAACTGATACAATTAATGAACTGTAAGAGTCCTATTTATGAAAAAATAAAAAAGATAATCTTAAAAATTTTAGGATTATCTCTTTTTTATTGTTACACAAAAGTGTAACATAATTTGTTACATTTTTAGTATCAATAAAAGTTACAGTAAGTGTAACAAAATTAGTAACAATTTTAGTTACTATAGGCAACCTAATATAGATTCCCTTTTTAACTAAAACATATTTCTATTTATTTCGATAAAGTCTTTTTGTTTATTTAAATAATTCACTAGTGGATCTACATTAGTACTAGTTGAGTTTGCCAGTGCCTTTTTATATTCTTCTGAACTTTCACCATTCATATATTTAAGAGGTAATTTATTTTCTAACAGTTGTTTTAAAAATATAAAACGTCCTATTCTCCCATTACCATCTTGAAATGGATGTATTTGTTCAAACATAAGATGAAATCTAGCCATATCTTCTAATATAATATTTTCTAAAATATTATATTCATTTATTAAGTTTAATAACTTGCTTTCAACCTCTAAAGGATCAGCTGTATTAAAATTAGCCCCTAATATTTTATTTTGATACTTCTTAAAGACTCCTGCTAATCCTAAATCATATAGTCTAGTCCTATACATTAAACTAGAATGCCACTCTTTTATCATTGACAATGATAATGGTACATTTAAAGATTCAACAACTAAATTAAATGTATAGAATGAATTAACTGTTTCTTGAACATCATCTAAAGTATGAGTTCCTGTAACTATATTCTTTTCCATTAACATTTGAAGTGCTTCAGTAGTGAATGTACTTCCTTCAATTTTATTTGAATGATAAATAAAATCATATTTTAAAATTTGATTTAACGAATTGTTGATTCCATTAGTTTCTTTAAGTACTTTTAAAAATATATCATACATTTTATCATGCCCCTCACATAAAGATTATTATAAATATATTATTACATATCTTCACTACTATACAATACCAATATACATACTATTTTATTGTTCCTAAAAAGAAAATTAAATTCTGATATATATATTTTTTTTATCTAGTTAATTTACTATCTAACAATTTATATTTATTTCTTACTATTAATATTATTTACATACAATTTATCACTTATAAAAAATATTAGGTAAAGTGCTCATATATAAGGGCTTAGGTATAATTTATATTTTTAAGAAAAGAACATAAAATTTTATAATGTTATCCACTTATTTTATAACTTTAAAGTATATTTTTATAACTTTAATATTTAATTTTACAACTTTACATTTATAGTTTTATTTAAACATACGAATAAACTTTATATCCAAATATTTTATACTTTTTCACAAAATAAAAACACAGGCATATAGACCCCAAAGTATTATATTTCAATGCTTTCATGTCTATATGCCTGTCTAATATATCTATTTTTTTCTATATATCTTATTTAATTCTGCAAAAATTCACTCTAAATGGCGGTCTTTTGAAAAAGGGTTGTAGCGATTTTTTAAGTGAATTTTAATTGTGATTTGTTTTAACATTATATTCTTAGGCTTTTTATTTTATTTGTAATTTTGTCCCACCACAAATAGACCTAAATCACAAAAATCCTAGGTCTTTTATTTTATTTAATATATACTTATAGAAGTGAGCATTCCTTCATGAATATACCTAGTAATACAAGTTTTACTCAAACTTACAATGTCCCACCGCCCCCTCTATTAAATCACAAAATCCTAGGTCCTTTATTTATAAAACTTCATCCAAACTTCCAGCAATCTATAATAAATTATCTAATACTTTTAACTAAAAAACCTGTGTTAATTTTACTTTATTCTAATAAAACCAATGCCCTTTTTACATCATAATTTATATCATTATTAGCTTTATTTTTTGTATATTCTATGAAGTATTCCCCATGTTCATATTTTCTTATATTATTTACCTTTTGAATTTTTCTAAAGTTCTTATATTCATTTACAACGCTCTTAACTACAGCAGCAGCATATGCAGGCAATGATTTTATATTTTCACGGCTTTTATGAATTTGAATTGCTATATATTTATTTATTATAAGTTGAGCTACCCTGTCTTTTAAAAACCATTCTTTAAGATTTGATATTGCTCTAACTAAGTGCATTACTAGCTTTTTAGTTAAAGTTATATTAGCAAATTTTATCTTTTCTTTAACAAGATCATATTCTCTTGGATTGCTAAGCTTAACAAGGTCAATGTATTCATCCTCTAATACCCTATTATCAATTACTGGACACTTGAAATAAAACTTAAAGTTTGTAGTTTTTTTAGGTGATAAATCCTTAATGCGCATATCATAACTATTATCATTAAAGATATGTTTATATTTATTAAACATCTTATTTATAGTGTATTTTGCATAATATTTAGATTTAGTTTTTAATACCTTCATCCATGAGCTATTAGGCTTTAAAAGATTCATAGAAAAACTATTATAAAACTTAGATCCTTTAGAATCACATAATTGTGCCATGTATATAATAAGTCTTTTTTCCCTAGCTTTCATTTTTCTAAATTCTTCAGTAAAAAAGAAATTTCTTATATTTGTATAACCTGTTAAATTAATTTTGGATTCATCATTAGAGTCAGTTTTTGATTTAACCATATTCTCCATATCAACTAAAACCCAACCATTTAATTCTTTATGAAAAGATAAAATACACATATCTATTAACTTATCTATAGAGTTAAATACAGTCTTATATGAAGCACTCATATTTCTTCTAACAAGATTTATAAGATCTGCCTTGGAATCACTAAATGTTTGTATAAGATACTTTGAATTAACTTCGCTAGATATATAAGCTAAAGATATGTATGTATCAAGAATATAGTATTCATTACACTGAAATATTATCTTAGATAAATGTGAATTGTATAGTTTAGTAGCCATTTCTCTTTCACCTCCTTAAGCTTTAAAAATATATGTCTTATTGTATTTTATAAAGAGAAACAATACAAAACAGGTGATTTTTCCACTTAGATATGTAGATTCTGTGCAAGGTCTGACTAAGGAATGCGGGGTACAGGGTTTTCTTCACTCAGATACTTAGATTTTGTGCAAGGAAATAGATATACATAACTAAAATTCTAAAAAAATTGCATGAATATATTTAAACAAAATATCTATGAACATTAGTATTTTAGTTATGTTTTTACCTTACAGAATATATAAGTATTTATATATATTTCTTGTAAACCTAATTTCAAAATACTTTAATTTATTTTCATAAATTATGGAATAAATGTAATATAAGTGTTATTATAATTAAGAATTTTAAAATTAGATGGCTAGGAGATGAAATATGATTAATTTTTTTAAAACACTATATATTTATTTTTTTCCTGGAATAATGATTCAATATATATTTTCCTTAATAGAATTTTCCTTAAAAAAAGGAAATTTAGAAATAAATTATTATACTTTAATGGAAATTTTATCCCCTATTTTGATAGATTTATTTTGTATTGCTATACCGGCTTATTTAACTTGTATAACTATCTATTATTCAATAAAAAACAAATCATATCCTTCATTAAAACATAATGTACTTATATACCTAAGCGCGTTCTTTTCTAATATTCCTACTTATATATTTAATCTTATGAGTATTCCTAAAGATGCTCCTCCAGATTTAGATTGCTCTATAACATTTTTACTTACATTTTTTGCTCAAGTTCTTATATTAACTGCACTTACATTAAGTGTTTACTTAATTGTTTATATATATAAAAGAATAGCTAGATTGCTATTAAATTATAAAAGGGGCTAGTATTATAGTGCCTTTTCATAGCTAAATTAAGTATATTTAGGATATGTTAAAGAGTTACATATGCCATATTATGCTAAGTGTAGAGTTAATTAAAAGACTTTAGATTTAAAAGAGTAATTTATATGTAATTTTTGTAAATATTTGAATTTTAATACTGATATATTATATAATTAAACAAATTGATCATTATAAATAAATTAAGTCAGTGTACAAAAAAATATGTCTGATATAAAAAGGAGTTTGAATAAATGAAAAATATACTGTTAATCCCGTTAAGTATAATAGCCATTATAATAACATTGTTTATGGCATTATTTATGTCTTGGACTGAAAAATATAAAACTACCAACATTTCAGATTACAGCAAATATCTTGGACAAGATGGGGAACATAACAATAGTATATTCCCTTATAACATTCCGTCCTCTGCTAAAATTCAAGATTTTTGTTATTATTACTATAATCCATTTGATCCTAACTATGTATCATATCTTGTATATTCATGCGATGATGTAGATTACGCAAAAGAAACGGAGAGACTTTCAAAATTAGAATCTTCTAAAGATTACCTTATATATGGTGCAACAGGATTTTAATATCCAGTATGTGCAGTTCATGCTGATAGTTATAACGGATATATTTATGCTTTGGCTGATAAAGAAAATAACAGATTGATTTATGTTGAAATTAATTTTTGCAATTATCTTTCTGACATTGATTATGAAGAAATAATTGATAAACAATATCTACCAATAGATTTTAATGCAAAATCAGACAATCCAACTAAACAAGCATATCAAGAAAGTCTAACTTTACAAGAAAGTACAAGCTAATACATTTTTATATTCTTCTAACCTTTCACTTTCATATATTTATAGGTAATTTATTTTCTAACATTTGTTTAAAAACATAAAACATCTAATTAAATATTCTTAAGTCAGTGTACAAAAAAATACACGTGATATAAAGGTGAGTTTGAATAAATGAAAAAGACACCTTAAAATACAAAAAATAGTTAAGCTTTAAGAAATTTTAAAGCTTAACTATTTTTTTAGGAATGAATACATTAAAAGTTGTACCTTCTCCAATGGAGCTTTTAACATCAATAGTGCCATTAATTTTTTCCAGTGCACTTTTTACTATTTGTAAACCAAGGCCACAGCCTGAAATATTTTTTAAGCGAGAGGAATCTACACGATAAAATGCTTCAAATATAAGTGAAAACTGGTCTTCTGATATACCAATACCTGTATCAGATAATTCTAAAGTTGTTCCACTTTGGTGATTTTTTAAACTTATAAAAATTTCACCTTCATCTTTATTATATTTAATAGCGTTAGATAAGAGATTTTCTACTATACTATTTAGAAGAACCTCATTACTATAAATTGCGGTATTTTCAAGAATACTTGTTATTTTAATATTTCTTTTTTCTGCACTATTTTGTAATTTTTTAATGGAATTTTCAATAAGTAAATCAAATTGTATTAATGTGTTTTGTTCAATAGGCGATGAAATTAAAAGAAGCTGATTAATAATTTCAGACAAACGATCCACACTCTCTAGCATAACTACCACATTTTCTTTATAATCCTCCTTAGTTGGATTTTCATCAAAACATAGCACTTGCAAAGATGATTTCATAATTGATAATGGAGTTTTAAGTTCATGTGCTGCGTTAGAAGCAAAGGTTTTTTGGCTAGAAAAAGAAGTTTTAAGCTTTAGCATCATAGAATTAAATGCTAAAGATAACTTGTGAATTTCATCATTAGAACTTGGAACAATAAGCTGAGTATCTAGACTATTCTCATCAATTTGTTCCACCTTTTTGCTTAGCTGAGTTAGAGGAGATAATGCCTTCCCCACAACATAATAAGTAATTAAAATTCCTGCAAAACTGATGAAAATCATTGCTATAAGCTGTTCTCTATTAAAATTTCTATGTGCTTCTGTTGTTTTTATATCAACCTCTAAATTATCTAATTTGTTTTCAGAGTCTAACTTAGACTTAGATTCTTCTAATTGTTGTTCAAGTATATTAAATTCTGACTCGTCTATTACTTGTGAGTCAAGCTTTTCATAAGCAAAATATCTGAAGCTAGATGAAATACTAAAAAACGCCATACTAGCTGCAATAGTTATAATTACAGTTGCAACAATTAAAGTTATTCTCATTTTTAATGTTATTTTATACTTCATAATCAACCTCACATAGCTTATAGCCCCTTCCCCGTGCATTTATAATATTGTCTGAACCTATTTTCTTTTTAAGAGAATGAATGTGATATTTAAAAGTATTTGAAAAAGGATCAACATCACTATCCCAAACATGTTCTATTATTTCTTCTGTTGATACAAAGCGATCCATATTTAAAGCAAGATATTCTAATATGGCATATTCCTTATTTGTTAATTGGATTATATTATCTTTTAATAAAGCACTTTTGGAAGCAGTATCTATTTTAAGTAAGCCACAAGTAATTATTGTATTCTCACTTATAAACTTCCACCTTAAAAGATTGCTAATTCGTGCTGCTAGTTCTAAAAAATCAAAGGGCTTTTCAAGATAATCGTTTGCTCCTAAATCTAATCCTGTTATTTTATCTTCTATAGTATTTTTAGCAGAGAGTATTAGAATTTTTATGTGATTGTTTGTTTCACGAGTCTTTTCTAAAACCTTTAAACCGTTAATTTTAGGTATATTTAAATCAAGGATTATTAAATCATAAAAATTTATTTCTATCATTTCAAGTGCTTCCTCACCATCAAAGGCAACATCAACTGCATAACACAGCTTTTTTAAGCCCTTTTGAATTACTTGAGATAATCTTTGTTCATCCTCAACAAGTAAAATTTTCAAATTATAACCTCCAAAAATAGTTTTGGCCGCACACTAGAAAATATGCAGCCAGAATTTATGTATATTATTAATTTTTCATAATTGTCATATTAAGTTTAACAGCGCCTTCTGGCATTTTTGGCATTTCACCATCTTCATAAGTTTGTATATCACCAGATGCACCTTCTATAATTTCCTTGTTAAACTCTACAGCACCCTCAGGCATTTCTGGCATTTCACCTTCTTCATAAGTTTGTATATCACTAGGTACACCTTCTATAATTTCTTTGTTAAACTCTACAGCACCTTCAGGCATTTCTGGCATTTCACCTTCTTCATAAGTTTGTATTTCACCAGAAATGTTAAAATTTTCATTGTTTTGAACTGCTGCAAATGCATTTACACTAC
Source organism: Clostridium cagae (assembly GCF_900290265.1). Lineage (NCBI taxonomy): Bacteria > Bacillati > Bacillota > Clostridia > Eubacteriales > Clostridiaceae > Clostridium > Clostridium caccae. The sequence continues at coordinate 45,493 of NZ_OKRA01000005.1, read as the reverse complement.
CACCTATTACCATTGTTCCTACTAAAGCTCCTAGCATCATTTTTTTAATTTTCATTTTAAAAAACCTCCTGTTAATATTTATTATTTGATATTAATTACCATACCATGGCTATATTATATAACAGGAAAGGTTAGATTAAAGTTAGATTTATAACCATACAAATCTTATGCCTGTGACTAGTATGCAATATAGAAAATAAACAGTATTATAGGGTTTATTCTACACATATAGTTTTATTTGTATGTATATATTTTATAAATTACTTATCCCATCCAAGGAGTTTTTTCTCTAATTCATCATAGTCATATTGTCTAGGCTCAAAATTATTGAATTTTAACTTTTTAGTATTTTTTATCTCATTATCTTTAGAATTTTTATCTAAGTTTTCAAGTATTCCCTTTAAATACTTAACTGGAGCTGTTATTTTTTGTTGTTTTGCTTTATTACATATTATAGTAATTGCATTATCAATATTCTCATTTCCATATTGTTCTTTAAGTCTATTTATTGTTGAAATGGCTATCTTAATTTTAGATTCCTTTAATCTCTCACTAATAAGGTCTATTTCTTCAAAATTAATATCCTGCACTGCTTGTACATCTTCTGCTTCTATAATATCTAATTTTGCTTCTACAATAGATACTTCTCTTTCATCAATAGCTATTTCTGTTTCATCAAAATTATAATGTCTAGGTTCATTATCAGTAAAAGTAAACTCTATTGCAGTTGTTTTATTTCCAACTTTTATAGGTGTAAAATAAATATTCATATTAAATTTTTTATTTATTTCCTCCATTGATGGATCTAAAACCCTTTTTCTAAAATCTTTATAAGTATTGTATCTGCCTTCAAGAGATAATAATTCTTTTAATTTGTATAAACCTATAGTTAAACTATTTTTATTCCCACTCCATTTTCGTAAATATTCGTAAATTCTTGTGGCATAAAAATTTTTACTGTTTAATTTCAAATTTAATGGTGTATATCCTGTTTTTAATTTATCATAGTTTAAAATTAAATTAACTATATCCTTGTCTACTATTATTTCATATGTACTATCTTTTTCTTCATATGTTACCTTATTTATTAATCCAACTGAGATTATTGTATCTTTATATCTCCAAGTTATAGTTTTTTCTCTAAAGTTATTATTTAAATAATTTTGTATCTTTTCAGGAGCAGAAATATTAACATCATTTATAAGTTTTTTTATTTCCTCTAAAGAAACAATAGCCATGAACTCATTATTAGCTTTTTGTATCTGCAAATCACATAATATCTTATTAAAAACATTAAAATCTCTTGCATTTGAATTTCCCAAAACCCCTTCAATAATAGGATTTGGCTTAAATAGAATCATTTCCATAAAATCACTCCAATTTTTAATTAAGTTTACATATTTATATATTATATATTAAGGGACATAAATGTAAATAGCCCACTTGCATTCATTTTTTGTCCCTCGCAATTCATTTTTTGTCCCCCGCATTTCATTTTTTGTCCCCTTTTCTCTTAGCTAAATCAAGTTATATCAATGGTTTAGAGGGTGTCTAAATACATAAATACAATAAATACATTAAAAACATAAATACAACTGTTGTTTTTTTAAATAAAAATTTATCAAAAAAATAAAAAAAGTCTTCCAAAATAAAAAGGAAGACTTTTTAATATCTATTTTTGATTTTATATAAGTTATATCATTTATATGATAACTTCATTTAGTTACTTTTTTAATTCTTCAAAATTAAATCTAGGTAACAAGTATATAGGAATTGTATATATTTTATTTGCAATTCCACCTTCTGTTAACCCTTTAAAATAAACTGCAAAATCTATTTTTCCATTTGCTAATGATTTAGTTATGGTTTTTCCTATATTTTTTCCTGCTTTAACTTCTATACCATAGACATATCCATTTTCTCTATTTCTATAAACAAAATCTAATTCACCATCGCCATATACTGCAAACATAGGAGTTGTAGGTATTTTTTCTGTTAAACAATGATATACAAATGTTTCATTTAGTACCCCTTCAGTTTCTGATACCAATATATTAGCTTTTTCCATGATATAATTTGCCATACCTACATCAGAAAGAAAATACCTTTGACGTTTCTTTACATTAGTAAAATCAAACTCTATGAGCTTATCGCAATCTTTAACAAATTTTGAAGTATAAAACCATTGCAATACTCTATTAGTATTTTCTTTTGTTATGTTACTTGAATATTGTTTAGTAATAATTTGCTTTAATTCTTCAGCATAACTGCCTTCTTTAAAGCCTTTTTTACTACTTGTAAGAGTTTTTATTATTGCAGTTACACAGTCTTCAAAAATTCTAGCATTTAATATATCACCATCAAAGTATCTTGCAGATTCTTCGCAAAATACCCTTAACAATTTTTCAAATAAATTATTAATATTGTCTAAGTTATTTTTTAAATACTCACAGACTACTTCCGGGTATCCGCCTACTTTGCAATAGTCCTTATATTTATCATATATAAACTTATAGTCTTCTTTATCTGATTTTCCATATAAGTCTAAAGATTCATATGTTTTTTCTAAGTTAAGAGCACTAATAAACTCTGTAAATGATAATGGCTTTATCTCTAAGAAGTCCACATCCCCCATTGGAGACCAAAATTCCTTTTGCATTACAACTCTTCCTAAATAACTGCCTGTCATAATGAAATGTGTGTTAAACTCCCTTGCAAATTGTCTTATCATATTATATATCTTATAAGATTCTTGTATTTCATCTATTATAATTATGCATTCTTCATTATCTTTAAAGTTTTTAGAATATCTCTTAAACATTTCTTTTAAAGAATTTGTATTTTCTCTATCTAATTTCCCACTTAATCGTTCTTCTTTTATTACATCATAAATTGCAAGTAAATCCTCGCCAGTTTCTTCTAACAAATTAATATAAATTATATGCTTATAATTTTCATTAGCAAACTTTTTTACTAAGTAAGTCTTTCCAACTTGTCTTGCACCTTCTACTAATAATACTTTATTATTATGACTGTTTTTCCATTCTAATAATTTATTATAAGCATGCCTTTTCAAGTCTATTGATTTTTCTTCCATATAATCACTTCCTTACTTTTAAACCTTATAAAATCATTATATACTAATTACTTTTTTCTTTAAACCAAATTAATCCCAAGTAATTTATCTTTATTAAACAATTACTTATCCCACCCAAGGAGTTTTCTTTCTAATTCATCATAATCATATTGTCTAGGCTCAAAATTATTGAATTTTAGTTTTTTATCATTGTTTATCTCATTATCTTTAGAATTTTTATCTAAGTTTTCAAGTATTCCCTTTAAATACTTAACTGGGGCTGTTATTTTTTGTTGTTTTACTTTATTACATAATATATCTACTGATTTTTTTACTAACTCTTCACCATATTTTGTTTTAAATTTATTTATTGTTGAAATGGCTATCTTAATTTTAGAAGCATTTAACTTTTCAGTAACATCTGAGAATGTATTTTTATTATTTAATAAAACTTTGGTTTTACTTTTAGGTAAATCTATATCCATGTTATCTTTTACATTTATTATATCATTTGTATTTAATCTGCCTGTTGGATTTATATTATTATTTGTATTTATATCATCTTTTATATTTATGTTATCACTTGCATTTATGTTTAAATCCAATGCGATTTCATCCATTGAAATTTGTTCCTTAAAAGTTTTATCTTTATTAAAATCATATTGTCTAGGCTCTAAATCTTCTACTATAAAAGTAAGACTCTTTACAGACCTTCCTACTTTATTTTCTTTATATGAAACCTTCATATTAAGCTTTTTATTTATTTCTTTTAAAGATGGCTCTACCACTTTAATTTTGAAATTATAGTATCTATCATATGACATTCCTTCTGTAATCATAAGCCATTCTTTAAGCTTATCTATTGTATATGTGACTTCTTTATTAAGACCACTCCACACTCTAAATAATTCATAAAACCTTTGAGTATAATAACCATTAGCTTGTTTTATCATCTTTAAGTTGATTGGGGAATAACCAAGCTCTTTATATCCCATTAGTACCTCGTAAAGATCCTTATCTAAATAACAATTAAAATTAAGAGTGTCCTTATCTACTATAACCTTATTAATAAGAGTTGTTATTACATAACTCTTTTTCTTTTCAAATCTAATTGGGATCTTTATAAATTTCTCTAAACTTTCAGTTAATGATTTTATTGAATTTTCATTTTTATTTTTTACAATACTGCTTAATTCATCAATTGTTAGAACTGCTCTTAACTGCTGATTATTATCTTTTTCTATTTGACATTTATATAAAATCCTATTAAATATTTTATATTCTACACTGGTTATATTAACATTACTTTTAATTAATGTATTACTCTTAAAAAGTACCTCATTAATTTCTTGCCCTTCATCAATTGTATTAATATCTGAACCCATATTATCCTCCAGTTGCTACTTAAGTATATTTTTAAAATAATAGTTCCATATTTTAAAATCTTTAACTTGTTCATTCTTTCATATCCATTTATCCAATCACTGTCATAGCTTTAATACTCTCATCTTCTTTAAAGTTGGAAAAAGAGCTACTACATCCCTTGATAACGCCTTTTAATCTTTAGAATGAGAAAAAATTTACTAAAATCAAGAATTCTGTTTATTAAGCCTATATTAACATTAAAACTACTAATCTTCAAATAAGTAGTTTTAAATCTTTAAAAGATTTTACTTAATTTAAAATTAAAATCCTTAAAAAGTAGTTTTTAAAATATTCAGTTCCTTAAAAAGTAGTTTTAAATCCTTAAAATGTAGTTTCAGCTCCTTAAAAAGTAGTTTTAAACCCTTAAAAGGTAGTTTTAAATCCTTAAAAAGTAGTTTTAAACCTTAAAAAATGGCTTGTCTACTGGGTTTAAGAGGTGTCTAAATACATTAAATACATTAAATACACTAAATACATTAAACAACTGTTGTTTTTTTTATTAAAAATAGAGATTTTATTTTGAGAAAAATATTAATATCATATGGATCTAAAAAGTAAAGATATTGAATTTTATGTTTACAAGTTTAATCTTTCTTTACTTTTATTAATTATAAAAAATAAAAATTAGCTAATTTAAAAATTTTATAATTAATAAAAGGGAGAAATGAAAAATGGATCAAATGGTATTAGCTACTCAAAAGTGGTTAAACAAAAATTATAACGGAAAAATTTCAAAATTAGAAGAAGATGGTATAACAGGCTGGGGTACAATTACAGCCTTAACTAAAGCTTTGCAAATAGAACTAGGTGTTGATGCTGATGGTTTATGGGGCCAAGGTACAGAAAAAGAATGCCCTACTATAAGTTCAAATAATGACAATACAAATATAATTATTATTTTACAATGTGGTTTATATTGCAAAGGATATGATGGTGGTAATATAGATGGTAACTTTACATCAAGAACAGCTGAAGGTATTTCTAACTTAAGAAAAGATGCTGGACTTTCTGATACTTCTGGTACTGCAACCCCACTGATATTTAAGGCATTATTATCAACTATGGATGGATTTGTATTAGCTAACAGAGGAGATTCTAATGTACGTAAAATCCAACAAAATCTTAATAGAGACTATTATATGGTTATTGGATTAATACCTTGTAATGGTGTATATTCTAGAGAAACTAATAGAGCTTTAATAAAAGCTTTGCAACATGAAGAAGGTGTTGGTGCCGATGGTATTTGGGGAAATAACACAATGAATTTATGTCCTACAATACCAGGAAGTAGATCAAATAAAAGATTTGTATTATTACTTCAATATTCTTTATATGTAAATGGTGTAGACCCTCATGGTTTTGATGGGTTATTCGGTTCAGGTTTATCTAATGCAATAAAAGAATTTCAAAGATTTTGTGTATTACCCGATGATGGATATGCTGGAAAACAAGTTTGGGCTTCACTTTTAGTTAGTACTGGAGATAGAAATAGAAAAGGTACGGCTTGTGATTGTTCTACATCTATTACTCCAGCAATGGCTGTTAATCTTAAATCTAATGGATATAAAATTGTAGGAAGATATCTTACTGGAAGATATAGAATGACTTCTTCTGAATTAAAAACTATATTTGATAATGGACTTAAGGTTGTTCCAATTTTTGAAGTTGGCGGATATAGATTAGATTATTTTAACTATAATCAAGGAATTGCTGATGCTCATTCTGCGATGCTAACTTCTACTAGCCTTGGATTTGGTAAAGATACTATAATATATTTTGCTGTTGACTTTGATGCATTAGATTATAATGTTACAAATAATATTCTTCCTTATTTAAAAAAAAGAAAATATCCTTGTAATCTATGATTACTAAAAATATTTTCTTAAGTAACTATTTAAAAAAATATTTTTAAAGATATTTAACATCCTTAGGATATTCTTTTTCTATTTCTAATTTTGTATTTTTAGTTATTGTATCTAAAAATAGCTCTTTATTTTCAATTGGATTAAAAGAAAGTGTTGAAAATAATAAGTCCTCATTATTAATTGTTCTTATAAATATATAATTTTCTACTAAATGTATACCCTTTATAGAATCCCATTTATAAACTTTTTCTGAAAATTTAGTACTAGTCTTTAATCCATCTTCAGTAAAAGTTAAATTAGTTTGTTCAAATAAATTCTTATACTTATCGAAGGAATATATTTTAAAGAATTTTTTTCTTAATTTATGTCTAAAAATTCTCTTTCTAAATAATAGCATCACAAATAAAGTGATTAAACCAGCACCCCGATATAGAGGATCTTTAAAACAAAAAATTATCAATAAAAAAACCATAAAATTAAATATAAAATTAGAGATCATTTGATATTTAAAAATTGTTGTATTAGCAATATATTTCATATGAAAATCTATTAATTCTTCTTTGGAAATCTTAAATTCTACTTCCATCTATAATGCCTCCTGACGTTGAATCTTTAATGTATATTTGGGGAAATATTAATATATGTATAAATAAAAGTAAATTAAGTTAAATTTTATTATGAGATTTATACATTACTATTTTTATATTGATTAATTATAACATATTTTGTAAATATAACATTATTAAATTTTCAAGGAATAATTCTTATTCTTTAATTATACTTGTTATATCTGTAAAGTAAGGTATCTTATAAATTATTTATATACTTTTTGAAAATATAAAGAATGAGATGAATTGTATAATCAAGTGCCACATGAAATAGCTTGTCTACTGGTTTTAAGAGGTGTCTAAATACATTAAACACATAAATACAACTGTTGTTTTTTTAGTAATATTTTAAATTATATAACTAAAAAATCTTCCCTAAAATAAAAGGAAAGACTTTTTAATATAATTTTATTTTTTGTATTTAATGAAAAATGCTTTTAAGTGTTTTATCCTACTTTATTAATTACAAATTTATGTATAACTTTGTTAATCCAATATAGTCCTATTACTACCATCACATATATTATATTAAATGAAACTAAGACTATACTACTTAATACTTTTGACATTAATATTGTAAATATTAATAGTGCTGCTGCACTTGCACCAAAAATAAAATTAGCAGATTTTGAAAATTTTCCTTTAATACTAAGTTTAAAGCTGTTTTTGCCAATATAGTTTACAAAAAGGTATGAGAACCCTACAAATATTATAGTTCTTAAAAACATAGCTAAATCATAATCATAGTTTATACTTATATTCCCCTTTACTACCTTATTTAAGTATAGGAAAATAAAATCTATTGTAAGCATAATACAAAAACACTCTATTATAATTCCTAAGTTTTCTTTAATTTTTTGAAATAAAGTTTTACTTGGATTTACTGCTGCTATAATATTATCTGTAAACTTTTTTAAATTTCCACCAACCATATTTTCTATTGACTTTCCTTCTTGTTGCCACTGTAAGAACATTAATAATACATCATTTATAATTTCTTCTTGTTCTTCTTTTTTTAAATTACTTACTCGCAAATAACAAACAAAATCTGTATAAATTTTAAGATTTTCTCCATTTAGATTTTCACTTATCTTATTATTTTCTTTTCTTTTTTGAGCAGTATTACTCATAAGTATTTCCTCCATAATTCTGAAATATTTTATCTACACTATTTTTTAGCTCTTGCCAAATTTTAAAAAACTCTTTCAGTTCTTCTTTTCCCAAAATGGTTAATTTGTAATATTTCCTTTTAGGGCCCAATGGGGATTCTTTCTTCTCTGAACTAACTAATCCGTTTTTTTCAAGACGTAGCAATAATGGATAAATAGTACCTTCACTAACTTCATCTAATCCGAAACCTTTTAGCTTTTCAGCAATTTCATAGCCATAAACAAGATCATCATTAATAATTTTAAGAATACATCCTTCTAATGTCCCCCTAAAAAATTGAGATTTATCTCCCAAAATACCTACCTCCTAACTATCTTGTTGTGCAAGTTACTCTGGGTATATTGTACTGCAAGGTAGTGTTAAAGTAAATATTTATTTTAATTAACTAATATTTCTTTTTGTTATTCTCTTTAAAAAATGTAACTAAATAAGTTACATTTTAAGTAATATAATACGTTACATATTTATGTAACAAAATTAGTTACAATTTTTGTTACATAAATTTAGTGTTAAATCTAGTTAAATATAAGTTATATAAGGATTTATTGTAATATTTTAAAATAAAAAATAGATTAATATTTTAAAAAATAATTTCATAAAATATTATGAAAAAACATATTAAAAAGTCCTGCAAAATAAAATGGAGGACTTAAAGATTATCTTTTTAATTTTATATAAAATTCATGAAACTATTACTTTAATTTAAAAATTTTGTATTCTATAATCTTACTAACAATTAATAAAATTACTGATAATACTATAAGCACTTCACCACTTATAATGTTCAATTCTAAAAGTAATCCTAAAATTATAACTATTATTCCTAAAATAGAATAATGTAATTTATATAAATATATGTTATTTTTATCTGGAAATATATTAGCTAATAAAATGTTTAATACTCCCATTGACAAGATATCATCCCATATAAATTAATATATATCAATTTATATGTATTTTAATTAGGAAAAATTTATTAAAAATAAAAATGATATTGATGAACTTATATCAAATATTTCTAAAATTAAATTAATTCGTTATTATGGAGATTTATCAAATCAAAGAAAAGGATCCTATTATTTTTTTATTTATGAAAACAATAAAATTAGTTTATATATCAATATCTCAGGTAAGGAGTATGTTACAATTACTGATTATAAAACTAATAAAGAATATAAATATAAAATTATAGATAATAGTTTAGATTTAGATTATTTGTATAGTCTAATTTTTAAATAATAAAAAAGATTATTATTTATTAAAAATATTACTATTTTTCAATACTACCTTCCTTAAAAGCAACATACTCTGAACTAGAATTTACTATATATATATAATAATCGCCGGATTCATCTGCAGTTAATTTATAACTTCCTGATAAGTCTCTAAATGTTTTTCCAGTTATCATTTTTCCATTTAATACATATCCAATTATTATGTTTTGATCTTTTACTATTTTAGATTTATATTTATTAAAATTAATTGTTAATTCTTCACCTTTGCTTAATGTCCAACCACTTCCATCTTCCTTAGTAAATACACTTATACTACCATTTGCTCCTATGATTTCAGGGGTTATGTATTTATCGTTTTCTTTTTTTACCATGAACTCGCTAATAGGAGCTGAATCTAATGCCATTTCAGCATCTATATTCTTTATAACATGGTTAGATTCTAATGTATATTGTTCATTAGTTAGTTTTAAATAATTATTATTTTTACTAAAAATTGTTTCTGTACCAATTAGACCTTTATTTTCTTCTGTAATATACTGAGCACCCTTCATTTGATATTGATTATTTTGAATGCAACCAATACAAATACAACCACTACAAATAATCAAAGCAATAATTTTTTTCATAATAAAATTTTTTATACCTCACATTCAATTAGTATTTTATATATTATAACATTTTTGTTAATATATAAAAAAGGTGTACCAAAGTCAATTTCGTACACCTTTAGCTTCATAGAATGGCTTGTTTACTAACTTTAAGATGTGTCTAAATACATTAAATAACTGTTATTTTCTTTTAAAAATGTAACTAAAAAAGTTACATTTTAAGTAATATAATACGTTACGCATTTATGTAACATAATTAGTTACAATTTTTGTTACATAAATATAGAGTTAAATCTAGTTAAATATAAGTTATATAAGGATTTATTGTAATATTTTAAAATAAAAAATAGCTCAATTATAGTATAATTAATAATGCATTACTATTTAAATTAGGATGTTCAGAACTGAAAAAAAATTTAACTCAAGAACAACTTGCAGAAAAGATAGGTGTAACTAGACAAACTATTGGCTTAATTGAAAAAGGAAAATATAATCCTAGTATTAGTTTGTGTATAAAAATAGCAAAGGTACTAGATAAAACACTTGATGATTTATTTTGGGAAGTAGAAAGGAGTGATAAAACATGAAGAAAATTTTAGATGATGAAAGAATGTATTTAGAAGTTCAAAAAATTTATGCCAATGGATTCAAAATAATTATTACATGTTTAGTATTAGATTTTTTATATAATATGTGTATTAAGAAAGAATCATATACAGATAATATGGATAAAACTATTATTTTATTAATTGCATTTAGTTATATAATTATAATATTGATTAAAGGTGGACTATTTAATATTAATTTAAAAGAAAATAACAATAACAAGATATTTATATTGTTTACTAGTACTTTATCTACAATTGTTTTTACAATATTAATGAATTTAAATGAAGAAATTATTGTGAAAAAAGTAGTGGTTATGGGAATTGTATTTTTTGTAGTTATTACGATTTTTCTTAGTTTATTTACCAAACTATCTCAAAAAAGACATTAGCACTATTTTAGTTCTAATGTCTTTTTTCTTTTTTAGTCTAATAAGTTTCCAACAGCTAAACCAACTGCACCGGTAACATATCTGCCAGCATAACTAGAATCAGCATCTACTCCACCACCAGCTATAGCACCACTAGCAGCGCCAGAATATGTACCCATACTAGTATATTTCTTAATATATTCAAAATATCTATTTTTATTAATATATATTAACTATGATTTTATAAATTAAAAGTTTTCTTTGCAGTTGTAGTACTTTTGTGAGCAGAATCATAAATCTTGTCCATTTCAGTGCATAGAGCCTTAATTTCGCAGTTTTCACACCTTTATATACCCAAATCCTTTGCAGAACATTAAGCCCCTAAAAAAGGCAACCTAATATAGATTGCCTTTTTAACTAAAACATATTTCTATTTACTTCAATAGAGTCTTTTTGTTTATTTAAATAATTCACTAGTGGATCTACATTAGTACCAATTGAGTTTACCAGTGCCTTTTTATATTCAAGTAATATTGGCAAAGAACTAAAATATCTTAATTTCTGTTAAATAAAACCTCCTATTGCATACATATTTATAACTAAATATAAGGAGGTGACTTTTAGTAGCATTTAATACTTATTAGAATACCTGCTACTAAATATAAAAAATGGAAGATATGATAATGTTAATAACTAATGTAGGCTTTCCAATAGCAGTGGCTTCGTATCTATTAATAAGATTTGAATCTAAAATAGATGCTTTAACACTATCTATTAATGGCTTAACAAATGTAGTTATAAACAACCATAAAGACCATGTTAAAAATATTTAAATAAAAATAGGTAACAAAAAAAGTAACAAAACTTGTTACATGCTTTGTTACTTTTTTAGTATCATTTAATGTTATATTTTTAGCTGCACTATTTGTATTATCTTTTGTAATTAATTTCTTTACAATTATTTTTTCATATTTTTTTCTAAATCCTTTAGTACTTTTGCTAATGTTCCATTCAAATATATATCTAAAAATTCAGCTTTTTTATAGCCTAAAATATCAGATATTTTTTCGATTTTTTCTATAGTATCTTCTGATAAATTATAATTAGGTCTTAATCTCTTAGTACTAGTAAACTTCGCAATTATCTCCTTTTTTCCAATGGAAATACTTTTAGTTATAGTAACATTTTTTGTTACACCTTTTGTATCATTTTTAGTTACTTTAGATGTATCAGTATTAGTAACATTAGTAGTAACAAAATTTGTTACTAGATTTTTTTTACCACTATCATTTAATGGTTTAGCTACAACTGGTTTTATGGGCTCTTTTTTTCTTACCATGACATGATCTCCTTTGCTACATTCTTATAAGCTACTGCTCCATCAAATTTTTCACCTGCATATTGACTTATACTTTCAAATCTCATTACTGCATCTTTAAATTTAGTACTTGTTTTAATAAAATCAGGAAAAATATAATATTCTTTTTCTAGCATTTTCACTACTTCCTTGCAGTGATTAGCTCTCATATCATACATTGTTATTAATACCTTTACCTCTTTTAAATTGTTATTATATTCTTGAACTTGTTTAACTGTTTCATTTAATATGCCAAGAGCTCTATAAGAAAGATATGACGCATCAGTTGGAGCTATTGCATAATCAGATGCAAATAAAGAATTTATTGTAGTATTTCCAAGGGATGGACTATTATCTATAAGTATATAATCAAAATCTTTTTTTGCTTTTTCCAGTGCTTTAGATAAAACTGTTTCTCTACCCATAACCCCCATTAAATACATTTCTATAGTTGAAAATTCTATACAACTAGGAACCATATATAAATTTTGATTTCCAGTTGGTACAATGACCTGTTCTAATTTCATTTCCCCTCTAAATACATTTTCTATGCTTGCATATGTTTCTAATGGATCAAGTCCAACATATACACTTAAACTACTTTGAGGATCTAAATCTATTATTAATGTTTTCTTTCCAAGTTTACTTAATTCATATCCTAAATTATAAGTTGAAGTAGATTTTCCTACGCCACCCTTATTATTTAAAATGCTTATAACAACTCCTATTTTTATCACTCCAATCAATATTAAAGTAACAGTATTATGTAACTTACTTAGTTACTCTTTTAGTTACATAATATTGTTACTAAATAAGTTATACTTTTAGTTACTTTTTAAGTTACTATTTTAGTTACTAATTATGTTATATATTTAGTAACTTATCCTTGTTACTTTAAAAGTTACTTATTTAGTATCATTTTTAGTAACTTTATACGTAACATATTTTGTAACAAAATATGTTACTATTATTTATATATTTAAACATAGTTAATTATTCAAAGTATATAGACTATAACTAAGTTAACAATATTATTTAAGCTTCAATATTTTTCTCATTATTTTCTAAGTATTTTATTGATTTATAAAGTTTAATAAAATACTTTGGATCATTTAAAATCTTTATATTTTTAAGCATATTGTTATACTCATCTTGAGATATTAAAACAACATTTTTATTATCTTTTCTTGTTATAATTATTGTTTCTTGATCATCATTTACCTTATCACAATATGTTTTTAAATTCTCACGAACATTTGAGTAATTAACTGCAAGCATTTTAAACCTCTCCTTTTCTTGTACAATATTTAGTACAATATTATTATAAACTATTTATTTAATATGTAAAATATGTATTATTATAAATTCCATAAATATTTAAATAAAAAAACATTTATTAAATGTAACCTTCTATACTAAAAAAGCCTTCCAAAATAAAATGGAAGGCTTTTTTCTAAAACTTAATTAATTTTATTTTTAATTTCATTTATGGTTGAATTTATAGAATCTAAAGTATTTAACTTTTCAGTAAGTTGTTTTATTATATCTTGATAATTTTTTTCACGTTCTTCCTGTTTTAAATCTCTAGCTTCTTGTGCTTTTAATATATATATTATTAAAACACAGCTTAATATTGTCCAAATTCCTTGAGTTGTGGCTATTTTTATTAATTCATCAAACATAACTTTTCTCCTTGTGCAGTTTATTCTTTAAAAACTCTAAAGCATTCCTTTTAGATTTATTTACAGCTTGTCTTGATATATGTAACTTTTTTGCAATTTCTATATCAGATAATTGTAGATAAAATTTCAAAAAAATTATTCTTCTTTCATTAGGTTTTAACAAAAAAATTAGATTTTTAAATATTATGTTAGAATACTCATCTATAAAATGATCTCTATTTAATAAATCTATAATTTTTTCTTGAGAACTAGTAACCATTAATTCATTAGGAACCTTTATTTTATAATATAAATTTATTGATTCATTTTTAAGGCATGTCCTTATATATTTAAATAGATCTTCATCACATTGAAATCTATTTAAATCTAACTTTAAGATAAGTTCATACAAATATATAATTAAATCTGTATAAGCTTCAGGGTATTTTAACTTATAACTTAAATATTTAATTTTATAATTAAAAAAATCTAATATGTCCATAAAATTATGGGGTTTTTCTTGAAATAATGTTGCTTGTTGTTTTAAAGTTTTAGGCATACACTCCTCCTTAAGTTGTTAAAAATTGTGCCAAGAGTTTTTTCTACTTACTAAAAGTAAAAATTCAAAGGAAATGTAAACCTATTTTTTGAATTTATGTATTTTTATTCAAACAAATTTTTACAATAATAGAGGCATTGATGTTGTTTTCGTCATATATCCCCTTAATATTATATTTTGAATTTAAATATTATTATGTTTAAGAATAACTTAATATTTTAAATTAGAATTTTAGAAAATAAAAAAGCAAATGCTTTAAGTAAAAAAATTACTTAAAGCATTTGCTTTTTATATAAGATTATATTTATTTAATTTGAAAATTTATATTTTGATATTTCCCATTCTGTTACTTTTTCATTTTCTAAAAATACATGGAAATAATAATTATTAAAACTATACTCGTACATAGAACCATTATCTATTTTATATTTATTATAATTTTTTCCATAGAGTTGTTCTAATTTTTCTATAGAATCTCCCTTTTTCAAATCCAATGATGTTTTTATATCTTCTTTAACATTTATAACAGATAACTTATTCTCCTTATCAAATGTGAAGCTAATATCTTTAGTCCATATTTGTTTATTTCCGTATTGTGGATCATCTTTACCTGAAGATATTTCTATTTCATTTTCAACTTTTAACTGAAGTTTGTCTAATTTAGATATTACATATTTCTTTGACATACCAAAATAAAAGGTTGAATTTTTATCTAGTGATTTTTCATTTATGATTATTTTAGAATTAGAAGCAACAGTTTCAATTGTTTTTTCAGACTTATCTTTATTGTTTTTTGTTACTTTTGATGATTTATCTTTATCAGTGTTAGTGACCTTTTCAGAGTTATTTGTGCTTGAAATTGAATCATCACTTTCTTTTGTAGATGTATTAGTGTTATTAGAATCTTTAGTATTAGTACAACCAACTAAAAATATTGTTAGAATAATTGATATAATAGTTAAATACTTTTTCAATATGAATACCCCCATTGAAATTAAATAATATATAAATAAGTAGTTTTAGTATATTACTTTTTATGTATAAATTTCAATATTTTATAAAATAAATTTCATATTTCATAAATGGGTAGGGCAATGATTCATGCAAAAAAATGGCCACTTCACATTTTGTATAATGGTCTAAAACTTTTTTGTTGGATTATAATTAACACTCTTTCTGAAAATTTTATACTAAATAATAGTAATATATAGTACAAAATGGTATTATTTATCTGTAAATTAATCCATAATTTTATAAAATGGCTATGTTTTAAGTGAATGTTGATATTTTAGTGTTCTTAAAGTAAATTCCTCTGTCCATGAGCTTTATACTAAAATATCAACACTGTTTTAAAACATAGTCTATAAAATAACGAAAAAACAAGTATTATTTTAGGAGTGATTCTATGAAGAAATGCATTGTAATAATGGGATAGTCCAAAATTTAGCATAATACAAAGGAGCGAGTTAAACATGACTATTCCAAATTTAAATAAAGTATATCCAAGAAGTAACGATTACCAAACAATATATCTTAAAAATGTAATTACAAGGGATAATATACAAGTTGGAGATTGTACAATATATAATGATTTTTACAATGATCCAAGGGATTTTGAAAAAAATAATGTATTATATCAATATCCTATAAACAATGATAAATTAATAATTGGTAAGTTTTGTTCAATTGCATGTAAAGCAAAGTTTCTAATGACTAGTGGAAATCACACAATGAATTCACTATCTACTTATACATTTCCAATATTTTATGAAGAATGGGGCTTAGACGTGAGCCATATAACAGATGCTTGGGACAATAAGGGCGATATTGTAATTGGAAATGATGTCTGGATAGGTTATGATGCTATAATTATGCCAGGTGTGAAAATTGGTGATGGTGCAATTATTGGAACTAGGGCAATAGTTACTAATGATGTTCCACCTTATACCATTGTTGGAGGTATACCTGCAAAAGTTATAAAGAAAAGATTTAGTGATGATATAATTTTAAAGTTATTGAAGATTAAGTGGTGGGATTGGCCAAATGAAAAAATTAAAGCAAATATTAAACACATTCAATCAGGAAATATAGATAAATTAGTTTAATGTTTTGTTACTAAATACTCTTATTTATCAAAATCAACAATAAAAATTAAATAAATAAATATGAACGCCATAATATTCATTCTCGAATATTATGGCGCTTTTAGTTTATGAAGTAATTTTAGTTAACTCCATATCCATTAATATAACTGTTAGTTAAATTATAACTACGTTTTTTAACTGCATCACTGCTGTTACCTTCTATAGTATATACTGTACCAGATGAAGCTGATTCAACTATACCTGTATGATTAATACCATTGCTATTAAAGAAAATAACATCACCAGTCTTTGGAACATATCCAGTTCCTCTAGTTTTATATCTTCCACGATTTTTATACCAATTTGCACCTTCATTGCAACTAGCATATCTAGGAACTACACTATTTAAAATACCTGCTTGATTTGCACACCATGATACAAACATTGCACACCAAGGTTGTCCATTCATTCCATACCATTGTCCATATTTAGTAATATTGGTTCTACCTTCTTCATAACCAACTTCTCCTCTTGCGCAATCAACAAATTTGCCAAGTGATGAAGAAGTTGTGCCAGGATTAGATTCACCACCATTATTATTATTAGAAGATTCCCCTCTTAATTTACTCCAAGTACCTTGTCCTACCATACCATCAGCACTTAATCCATTACTTCTTTGAAAACTTTTTACTGCTTCAAAAGTGCTTGGTCCAGCAACTCCATCTACGCTAATTGAATATCCTTTATTTCTAAGGGCTTGTTGAACTTTTCTGATTTCTTCACATAATTTTCCCCATGTACCATCACCAACTATACCATCAGCATTTAGTCCAAATGTTCTTTGAAATCTCTTTACAGCGTCTACAGTACCTCCACCATATATTCCGTCAATACCATTTGTGCTATAACACATTATGTGTAAACCGTATTGAAGGTATTTAACATTTTCTCCTCTTGATCCTTTGTTTAAAAACATATTTATCACTCCTTCTGTGTTTTGTTTTATTATTTAAAAGCTAGCTAACTTTTTGTTTTACACTTACTAAAAGCGAAATTCATTATGTTTTGTAAACCTAATACTATTATTTTTTTAATTATGAAATATTTAAAATGTAATTTTGGTATTATCTTGAGGTAGGAACTATCTTATTAGATTGGATAAACTTGTGCTGCTTGGCTTCTTGATAAAAGAAGCTCTCAATTCTATAAGTGGAGAGTAGTTCACTAAAATTAATGAAAATAGATTAAATTAAGTAATAAAATAAGAACAAAAAATATATTAAATTTACTTGATTAATTATTATAAATAAACTATTTTTTATAAATTTAGTTTAAATAAAAGTTATTAATATTAGCTATATATAGTGGTTTATGACTATATATTGTTACTTTTATTGTAACTAATAATGTAACAAAAAAGGTTACATATTATATAACAAAATATGTAACCTTTTTTATGATTTATATAACGCTTTTTATTAAAGTATCTTTGCGTTATCCAATGATATATATTACAATTATAATGAAATTTTAGTAAATAAAGGAGATTAATATAATGAAAAAGTTAATGCTTTGCTTATTATTTTTTACAATGTTTTTAACAGCATGCTCATCAAATGATTCTAAAAGTACAAATAATTTAGTAGATGATAATTCAAATAAATCTGCTACACAAAACTCTAATGATACTAATGAATCAGAGAATACACAAAAAAATTCTGCAAGTACTAATGATTCAAAGAATACATCACAAAATTTTCAGGATACTCATAAGAAAAAAGATAATCCTAAAAATTCTAAAGCTACTTCTAATGAAAAAACAGCATCTTTAAATAATAATTCAGAAAATGAAAATATTAAAGAAAAAGTTATGAATTATATCATTAATGGCCAAGAAAATAAACCAGAAGCAGAAAAAATAAAGTGGAGCAAAACATTTTTAAATCAAGTTGATATTGAAAATTTATATAAGCAATATATAAAAAATGGAGGGGAAGCTAATAATTTAGAAAAGTTTGCTGATTATATGACTTTAAATGCCCCTATACCTAATGATTGGGAAAAGTTATTTGAAAAAGATCTATACGATACCTATGGAGAAAAAGTGGTGAGATTAGAGCATTTACAAGATGATTTGTATCAGGCCTATATAAAAAAAGATGGGGTAGAAGTACCTTATGTTGTAGTTTCATCAAGAACAGGTTATTTTCATGGATAGTCCTAAAAATTTAGGTAACTAAATAAGTAAATAATAATAAAAATTAATGAATTATTTAATATTTCTAAAACCCTTAAGAATATATAATTTAAAATTTGTCAATAATATTTAATGAGATATTTTCTCATATTTATTCACTTTTTGAATAGAATATAGTATTATAACACTAAGGATGTGAGGAAATAATGCTAATACAATTTAATTTTAAAAATTTCAAATCATTTAAAGATGATACAAGTTTAGATATGACTGCAACTTCTATTACAGAACATCCATATAATTTAATAAATTATGGAGATGAAAAATATATTAAAAGTGCTGCTATATATGGAGCAAATGCAAGTGGAAAAAGTTCTGTACTTGAATCTTTTAAGTTTATGCAAAATTGGATTCTTTTTTCTTTTAAAGAATCTGCTGAAAATAAGAATATTCCAATTAAAAGATTTGCTTTTGATAGTGAAGCTTTAAAAGAACCTGCTGAATTTGAAGTATTTTTTAAATTTAATAATAACGAATATCAATATGGTTTTTCATTAGATAACAAAAAAATTCATGACGAATGGCTTTATTTAAAAAAGCCACATAGCAAAGATAAATATATTACTTTATTTGAAAGATCTGATGGAGAAATAGACTGTAATTCTAAATTATTAGAAGGTGCACAAAACTTTATTCCTATGGTAGAAGATAAAACCTTATTTTTATCTATAATTTCAAATGCTAAAATTCCTTATGCAAAAGATGTTTTTGAATGGTGTTTAGCAACTTTTGTTATAGATTATGGAGATATAAAATCTGAAAGTAACTTAAAAGAAAATGCTTTAATGTTTATTCAAAGTGGAAAATATGAAAATGAATTAGTCAAATTCTTAAATGCCATAGATATAAATATAGATGGTATTATTTTAGAAAAACCTGAAACTGAAAATGATGAACCTAAAATTTATACAAAACATTTAATGAAAGATAAAAAAACTTACTACAAAATGCCACTTTCAGAGGAATCAAGTGGTACTCAAAAAATGTTTGCACTGTTTTATTATTTACATGTTGCATTAGAGCTAGGAATGCCAATATTTATAGATGAACTGGATGCAAAACTTCATCCATTACTTCTAAGATATATATTAACAATGTTCCATGATGAAAACATAAATAAAAATGGTGCTCAACTTATATATGTTACTCATGACAATTATACTTTAACTAGAGATATTTTTAGACGTGATCAAATATGGTTTGTTGAAAAAGATTCTAATTCAGTATCTCATTTATATTCTTTAGCTGAATATAAAACAGAAGATGATAAAAAGGTTAGAAAAGATGCTTCTTACAATAAAGATTACCTTCTAGGGAAATATGGCTCTGTTCCTATTTTAAGAGGTTACGATATGTGGGGTAATAACAATGGCAAAACTAAATAGAGCCGGTCGCAAGCATAAAAGAAGTGAAGGAACTAAAACAGTTCAGCCTGGTAATTATTTAATTGTAACTGAAGGTACTGAAACAGAGGTAAACTACTTTAATAATATAAAACAAATACTTGAAAATTCATTTAACAATAATATCATAGTTGAAAAAGTAACATTAAAAGTAGAAGGTACTGCAAGATCTACTACAGTTTTAGTTAACGAAGCTATAAAAAAACGTAGTTTAAAATCATATAGTGATGTTTGGGTTGTATTTGATAAAGATGAAAATATTGATTTTGATGAAGCTATAAAACTTGCTGAAAAAGAAGGAATGAACGTTGCTTGGTCAAATGAATCTTTTGAATTATGGTTATTGCTCCATTTTCAAAATTTAAATGCTGCTATCCATAGAGATGATTATATTGCCAAATTAAATACTCATTTTAAAAATAAAAATCTTAATAATGGTAAATATGATAAAAATATACGAGATATTTTTGATATCACATTTCCATATATAAATGTAGCTATAAAAAGAAGCAATTCTTTAATTGAAGACCATAAAAATAACAATGTATTTAGTCCCAATAAGATGAATCCAGCCACTAGAGTCCAGGATTTAGTTAGTGAATTAATTAAATACATTAAGTAAAAAAATATTTAAATTAAAAGATGTAACAAAAAAATGTAACATATAATGTTACATTTTTTGTTACGATGATTGTACCATTTTATATATGCAATTTAAAATCTTAGGTAGAACAGAGTTAGACAAATTGATAAATGATGGAGTCATATTTATATGATTTGATTAGGTTATTTTTACTGCCTTTTAGTTGGAATTCTTTTATTATAATAGGTTATATAAAACATGATTGGAGTGTTATTTTATGCAAGGAAAAAAAGTTTATCTTTATGTATTTAATACAATGTCAGACTGGGAATATGGATATTTAACTGCTGAACTAAATTCGGGAAGATATTTCAAAAAAGATTTAGCACCTTTAAAAGTAGTTACTGTAGGAGCTAATAAAGAAATTATTACTACTATGGGAGGGCTGAGCATTAAACCAGATATTTCCCTTGATGAGTGTACTCTTGAGAATAAAGATCTTTTAGTTTTGCCTGGAGGAAATACTTGGGGAGAAGATATTCATCAACCTATATTGAAAAGAGTTGGCCAAGCTTTAGAACTAGGCACTATTATTGCAGCAATTTGTGGTGCAATTGAGGCACTAGCAAATGCTGGATATCTAGATTCTAGAAAACATACAAGCAATAACTTAGAGTATACTAAAATGGTCTGTCCTAATTATAAAGGAGAAAAATTTTATGAGATGGGATCTGCGGTAGCTAGCGAAAATTTGATTACTGCATCAGGAGTAGCACCTCTGGAATTTGCAATGGAAGTACTGAAAAAATTAGATGTATTTGCACCAGAAACATTACATTCATGGTATTATCTAAATAAGACTTATAAACCTGAATACTTCTTCCAGTTAATGAATTCAATAAATAGTTGATCTAAAAATATCAATATTTTAAAAATAATTTAATAAAATTAATGGGCAGTATTAACTTATTAACACTGCCCATTAACCTTACTATATAACACATTTATTCAATATATTATATAGTTTATTTTTGGAAAGAAAATTTATAAATTACTTTTTAATTTTAAGAACTTGGCCAACATAGATTTTATTAGGGTTAGTGATTCCATTCCATGATTGAAGCTGAGATACAGTGACACCAAATTTTACAGCAATCCCACTTAAAGTATCACCAGATTTAATAGTGTATGTGATATTTTGAGTAGATCCACCAGTAGACCCACCAGAAGTTCCTTTAATTTTAAGAACTTGCCCTACAGAAATTTTATTAGGATTACTAATTCCATTCCATGATTGAAGTTGAGCTACAGTAACACCAAATTTTACAGCAATTCCGCTTAAAGTATCACCAGATTTAACAGTATATGTGTCTCCTCCAGTAGGTGGTGTAGGTGGAGCATCTGCTTTTACTTTAAGAACTTGTCCTACAGAAATTTTATTAGGATTACTGATTCCATTCCATGCTTGAAGCTGAGCTACAGTAACACCAAACTTTACAGCAATTCCACTTAAAGTATCACCAGATTTAACAGTATATGTGTTTCCACCAGTAGGTGGTGTAGTTGGAGTTGTAGATCCTCCATTAACTAAAACATTATACCATTGTTCAGCCCAAACACCTCTTTTAGGTTGATTAGGATTAGCAGGTCTTTCATAGTTGTTTATAAATACCTTTGCTAAATAAGTAGGACTTTCTGTACTTTGAGTAAACTTTCTAAAGTTCATTGGATAAGCTCTTGTTGCATAAAATTGTTGATTATTTTCAAGTTCCCATTGGATTCTTCTACATTGAGTATCAACAGTTCTATAATTTAGCCCATTTGCGTTTGCCCAATTAGTAAGATTAGATTTTGGTGTCCATTGTACTAAACCGTATCCTCCACCGCCACCTTTTTCGTTCATATCTGCGATAATTCCAGATTCTCCTTGCATATTTCCTAGTAGTGCACAAATAGAATTACTTGTCCAACCTTTATTTCTAAAAAATGAATATATATACTTTGCATTTTCGTTCATATTTTCTGACATTTTATTATACCTCTCAATTCTAAATTAGTTTTTTAATGTAAATTAAAAGTTAATTTAATCAAGCTTGATTTATAACTTACACTTACTAAAAGAGGTAATTATTAAATTATGTAAACCTAATTTTAAAAAAATTACTTTCTATATTTAATATTTTAAAAATATTGCTACTTAAGAAATTACGTTGGTATTGCATATTCAAATTTACTTTTTTGTGAGATTGGATTTATATCTAATAATACTAATTTTCATATATGAGATACCTCTAACATTTCCGACAAAACCAACATTAAGAGAAAAAATGGGTAAAATATCATCAAAGTTTTCCTCAATTGTTTTAGTTTTTATCTGACCGTTCAAAATGCTCTCAATTTTAGAATACTCACTAACTTTTCCAGCATAATATAGTTTAATCTCTGATATATCCCTAATCCTAGTAAATGGATTAATCCAAATACTTTATCAGTGTAACCAGCTATATCTATATAATGTTCCTCAATATTTAAATCTGTTTCGTGATAAAGAAGTCCATCAACTCCTACGAAAAAACGATAAGCTTTGAATCTAAAATAGATGCTTTAACGCTATCTATTAATGGCTTAACTAATGTAGTTATAGGTAATAGTAAAGACGGTATTAAAAATATTTAAGTTAAAAAGAGTAACAAAATATGTAACATTTGATGTTACGTTTTTTGTTACAATTTTTGTACCGTTTTTATAAGAATTTTAAAATCTTAGGTAGGATTGTTTTTAAGAATATAATATAAAAAGGGAAATTGTGAATTTTGTTATTGACAAGCATAAACTTTTTTTTGTAGAATTATATTGTTAAAAGGGAGTAGTTGGAACTATAAAGTCAACATATTGGTGTAAGTGCACCTGGCTTTATGACCTTAAGGTAACGAGACTTTTAGCATAATCTTTTTAGGTTGTGCTAAAAGTCTTTTTTTATTTACTTCATAAATAATTAGGAGGAGTTTTATGAAAGCATTCAAAGAGAATCCAGAACAGACACTTAAAAGATTAGGAACAAACCCACAAGTGGGATTAAACGAAGGAGAAGTAAAAATCAATGCGGAAAAATACGGCATCAATGAATTTAAAAAAGAAAAATCCAAACCACTCATTATGAGAATTGTTGATGCTGCAAAAGAGCCAATGATTATAATGTTAATTATTGCAGCAATTATTACCCTTGGCGTAAATTTTATAAGGTATTTTAACAATGGTGAAGCAGAGTTTATTGAGTGTATAGGAATATTTGCAGCGATTTCACTTGCTGTTATTATAACAGTTATAATGGAAGGTCGAAGTGAAAAAGCATTTGAATCTCTTAATAAGATTAAAGAAGACATTAAAGTAAAAGTCATTAGAAATGGAAGTATATTCTTATTACCTCAACAAGAACTTGTTGTAGGAGATATTGTTCAATTTGAAACTGGAGATAGAACACCAGTTGATGGTAGACTTATTGAAGCTGTGGCTCTAAGAGTAGATGAGTCATCCCTTACGGGAGAAAGTTTACCAGTAAAAAAAGATGCTAATATAGTATTTTATGATGACAAAACACCACTTGCTGAACGACGTAATATGCTTTATTCAGGATGTTTTATAACTGGTGGTAGTGGAACCGTAATTGTTACAGAAGTTGGTGATAATACAGAGTTTGGAAACATTGCAAAAGAGTTATCAGGCAGTGAAAATGGAAGTACTCCATTACAAGAAAAGATGGATCGATTAGGAAAGATAATTACAATTTTAGGGGCATCCATGGCAGCTATAGTATTTATTGTACAGCTTATAATCTTTACTCTAAATGGCACATTTTCTTTAGCAACAGTTTCAGAAGCTTTTATAACAAGTATAGTTTTAATTGTTGCAGCAGTACCAGAAGGTCTGCCTACAATAGTTGCAGTATCTCTTGCAATTAATATTATTAAGATGGCGAAACAAAATGCCCTTGTAAGAAAACTTATCGCTTGTGAGACTATTGGATGTATTAATGTTATTTGTTCAGATAAAACAGGTACATTAACTGAAAATCGCATGACAGTTACAGATATTTATACTGATGGCTCTTTATGCAAGCCAAAGGATTTAATTAATGGATACTTAGCAGATAACTTCTGTATAAACAGCACAGCACATATTGAATATTCAGAGCATAAACCTAAGTTTATTGGTAGTCCTACAGAATGTGCAATGATTGTTGCCTATACAGAATCTGTATCTAAGGAAAATGCTTATAAAAGTGTTAGAGAAAATGCAAATATTGTGGCATCTTATCCATTTTCTTCAGATACAAAAAATATGACAACTGTAGTAAGCTATGATGAAAAGTTTATTGCTTATTCAAAAGGATCTCCAGAAAAGATTCTCTCTCAATGTAACAAAATTACAATTAAAGGTGAGGTTTGTCAATTAACAAAGGATATAATTTTTGATCTAGAAGAAAAAATAATGTCATTCCAAAAGGACGCATGTCGTGTTCTTGCATTTGCACATAAAGAGTTTTCAATTAAGTTAGATTATGAAAACAGTAAAAAAATTATTGAGTCAGAAATGATTTATGATGGATTTGTTGCTATAACTGATCCCCTTCGTGAGGAGGTATTTGAAGCTGTTGAACATTGCAAAACTGCTGGCATTGACTTGAAAATTCTTACTGGTGATAATATCATCACTGCAAAAGCTATAGCAAATAAATTAGGAATATTAAATGATGGTAGCCTTACATTAGAAGCAAAAGAAATTGATGCATTATCAGATAAAGAACTACTTGAAATTCTCCCTAAAATTAAGGTGATTGCAAGAAGTACTCCAATAATTAAGATGAGAGTAGTTAATGTTCTTAAATCAATTGGTAATGTGGTAGCAGTTACAGGGGATGGAATAAACGATGCACCTGCAATAAAGAATGCAGACGTGGGAATAGCAATGGGTATTGCAGGTACTGAGGTTTCGAAAGAGGCTAGTGATATTGTTCTGTTAGATGATTCTTTTTCAACTATTGTTAAAGCTGTTCACTGGGGACGTGGTATTTACGAAAACTTTCAAAGATTTATTCAGTTTCAACTTACCGTTAACTTATCATCAGTTATAGTGGTATTAGTATCACTGTTAGCAGGATTTAAGTCTCCATTCACCGCATTACAATTATTGTGGATAAATATAATAATGGATGGTCCACCTGCACTTACACTTGGACTTGAACCTATTAGAAATGATCTATTGAACAGAAAACCAATAGCAAGGGATTCAAATATTGTATCAAAAGGAATGCTATCAAGAATAGTATTTAATGGTGTTTTTATTTCGTCTATTTTCATGCTACAAACCACTACAAACATCTTAGGAGGAACAGCACAGCAACAATCTACAATACTATTTACTTTATTTGTAGTGTTTCATTTATTTAATGCTTTTAATAGCCGTGAGCTTTCAGACACAAGTATTTTTATTAATCTAACAAAAAATAAAATTATGCTACTTGTTTTTGGAATTACATTTTTATTACAAATTATTATTACACAATTTGGTGGAGCATTTTTCAGAACAGTTCCTCTTACTTATGGAATGTGGATTAAGATATGTTGTCTTGCTTTTTCTGTAATTATAGCTTCAGAAATTTTTAAAACTCTAAAAAGATTCTTTATAAAAAAAGATTCTCATAACCAATAACTTCATATATTATTAAAATTGTTTATGGATAATATACATTTGTTATGAATTTAAATGTAAAATATAACCAAATATTTAATCTTTATAAAAATACATAATAAAAAGAATTTATATTTTCAAGATTATATATTTCTATATTCTTATCATGAAATAGTATTTAAACCATTTACATAACAAATTAATAAATGATGGACGTATATTTATATGGTTTGGTTAGATTATTTTATATGTTTAATATTTGGAATTCTTTTATTATATATATGCACTTTAGGGGTATAGACGACATACGTGTAAGAAAAGGTTACATGATTATATAAATATCCACCAAGTGACCTTTTCTTACTTTATTAAATAATGCTTATTAATATAAAAATTAAAAAGCATATATCTTTTTGGTCTTAAGTTTAACCAAAATATTTGCTCCAAACTATTTATTCTCATTTTTAATGTTTACATGTGCTACCTTATTATTTATATCAAAGGTAGCACTACTATTATTAAACTTAATTTCATCTCCAACAGCCATAAATTATTTCAATTTCTTTTTTCACTTAATCTTAGAATTGCGCATTAAAAAAATCGCAAATTCAATCAATTTGAATAATGTGATTTTAATTACGTTGTAAATTGCATCTATACATGATACTCTGTTTTCTTGATTAAATAAATATATACTTTTTTATTAGAAATATTTGTCTCTCCAATATACTTCATTCCAATTTTCTTCAATACAGATATTGATTTTAAATTTTCAATTTCAACTGTAGCCATTAGTTTCTCAAGTTTTAAAAATTTAAAAGCATAATTAATACAAGCCATAGCACCTTCTGTTGCGTATCCTTTATTCCAATATTTACGCCCTATCATAAATGCTAAGCAAGGCTCTTGTTTCCCATCAATTTCTTCATTTAACAGCCCTATTGTGCCTAAAAAAGTATCTGCATTTTTTTCATATGCTGCCCAAAAGTCATAACCATATTTCTTATAAGATTCAATAGTTGAATTCAACCATTTCTGTGCACCTATTATATCCAAATGACCAAAACAATGCTTCATTACAATTGGGTCGCTTAAAAGGGGAAACACTTTATCAATATCTACTTGTGTAAATTCCCTAATAACTAATCTATCAGTATAAATTATATCCATATCAATTCTCCTATAAATTCTATACAGTATATTCCAATAGTTTATTTTAACGAGCAAATATGGCACAAATTGAAATTTATTAATCTCTTTTATATCCATAAATCACATATATATCATTATCTTTTTTATAATTAATATTATATTTATTAAGTGCTATTAGAAACTCTTTTTCAGCATCATGTATAACCTTTTTAGGACACAATCTTCCTCCTTTTGTTTCGTAATATCGTGGTCTAACCTTAATCCATTCTATTAAATAATACTTTAGATAGACAAAACTTTCTTCATCATATCCACCAAAATAATTTACATCTGAAGTAAAGTGAGTATAATATGTGCTATTATCTTCAACTTCATATATTGTTTTAATTATATATGGAGGTGGAAATGGCATTTCCTCAAGCATACATTTCTAAATTCCTCCCATTTTGTATTATTCATAAAAGAAACAAGCTGCTCCTTTTCAATATATTCTCTCGCTTTCTTTTTTGATTTTTGAATACGTTCATTTTCTATACTTGTCATTCTTTGGTACCTTCATTCTATAAATTACTCAACTATTTATCATTTATCTATATTCTCAAAATAAATTAATATCTTTCTAAACAATTATTATATAAAAACTCAAATATATTATCAGCTTCTCTTGTGTTGTAGAACTCAACCATTAAAGTATTAAACTGTAATCTATCTTTTGCTTTTATATTAAATATTCCTTGACCATTTGACATTAAAATCATATTAGCCACTAACCTAGAAGTTCTTTTGTTTCCATCATAATAAAATTTGTTTAAAGCTCCCCATAGAAATGTTTCAAAAGCTAAATCAGTTTTGCTTTTACATCTTTCTAATAGTATAGGGAATTCGGTTTTAAAAATACTTTCTAATTCATCTGCTTTTGGAGGTATAAATTCTGTACCTGAAATTCTTACTTGACCAGTTCTAAATGTCCCACTAATTAAAGCCTCCTCTTTAGCAACTATATCGTTGAATCTATTGAACGTGCTAATATCAAAGGATATTTTATCTTGAATTATTACATCAAATAAATAATTCCAACCATTTCTAATCCTAAAAATCTGTTGTTCATCACTTACCTTATGTCCACCTATAGTAATTCCATCAAGTAAAGTTTGTACTTCAGGATAAGTAAATGGATTTCCTTCTAAATTAGCCATATTAAAAACAACATCTGGCAATAATTTTTTAACTAATAATATTAATTTTCTAGAATCTAATGGAGGCACTATATCCTCATAAGATTTATTTCTGTTAAATAGCACTATATATCACTCTCCACAAATTACTATTTTAATTACTAAAATTGAAATTTTTTTATAAATAATATTAATAAAAAATATGTATTGTATCTCTATCGTTTATATAATAACCTTTTGCCTTTTTTGTGATAATTTCAATATCTTCATCTAGCTTAATTAATTGACCACTCTCCAAGGTATTATTATTCATTATTAAACCAAATAAAATTATGTCTATAATTTTCTGCATTACTTCTATTTCGTACTCTATATGTACCAGCTCTATTTCTAATTTATTGAATATATTTAATCCTGTTGTAAAAGCTCCTATTTTCCCATCTTCTTCTCTAACATAATTAATGTTTATCCAATTTTCATATGGAAGATAATAATCATTATGTTCCAATGCGGCTTTCATAATGTTTATATAATTACGATAACTATTTTTTTCAATGATTAAGCCAGAATCTGCATTATACATACATATTCCATTAGACATTCCCATAAGTGAGCAACAGACCTGTGTAAATATAGAGCAAGTTTTAATCTGATTTAAACACTCATTTTTTAAAATACCAACAATCATAAATGCCTTATGATTTTTAACACATTCTTCTGCGTCTCTCCAAAATGGATTTCTTTTTGCAGCTTCAATTGGTGAATCATCTGGATATATTGCTTTCATAAATGAACATACAAACTGAATTTTATCTATATCAAAATTAACATGTGTAATCATATCATCACTTTTTATTTCTGCTTCTAATTTTATTCCCCAATCTTTTTCAAATATATCTATAAATGATTCTGGATTAAATTCAATATTATTAAACATCCCATACTGCACACATTTATATCCTTCTTTTTTCTTTCCTAATTTAAATAATTCCATTACTAATCTCCTTACAAATTATTATTTATATTCCAGTTAATTGTAGCACAAATTGTAAATATCTCGCTTTAATTAATGTAATAGATAAATATGATACATCTAAACATTCATTAGCTTTCATTTTCAATTTTTAAATTAGCTAGAATAAATACTCTATCATCTAATTATTATGGTAATGAGATTTAATAAAGAAAATCTATAAAAAAAGTAAACAGGCTAACGCCCCATTAATATAAGGGGACATTTCATGCAACACACACTGATTATATAAATAAATGTTTATAGCTTCTACTTATTGTGCTTCTATTAATCCTCAATTCTTTTGCTACTTGATTCATATTGTAACCCTTATTTATTAATTCTTTTATATTATTTTCCCTATCCTGCTTTTGTTGCTGCCTTTTAGTTAATCCATCTTCATTTCTTCTCTCTATTTTTCTTTTCTCTTTTTTTCTTCTATTCTTTTCATTTGGTCCTATAATAGTTGTAAGTAACTTTATTTCAGCATCTGTTATATTCAACTTTTCTATTAATGTTTCATTCTTATAATTATAACCACCACGCTTATATACTCCACTTGGACTATCAAGTAGCCACTCTGTATATGCTCTTTCTGCTTGAATAGTTATATTTTCTACTTCATTATGCTCTAATGGATTTTTAAATCCTTGATTAAATTCTAAAGTATTTTGAAGTGCTTGTTTAGTGTCATTAGAATAACAACAATTCCAATACCTATATAAAAAGCACATAAACTCTCTTTGTCCATTTTCTATTAATATACCTTCACTATTTCTACAATATCCTTTTCTTATCTCTTGAAGTTTTAATATATCATTAAGTCTTGCATAATGTAGAGAATAAAGGGTATAAAAATTAACTATCTTAGATTTTCTGCCCTTGCCTTTATATGCTATATTTTTAACATATGGAGTAAGCTTAGGTAAATAATCCTCTTGTATCTCCCTCAATTTGTATACTAAATTTTCATCATATATATATAGCTTGGCTCTTTTTCCAGTTTTATGATTTATACTTCCAGCAAGTCTCATTATCCTAGCTGAGTCAATGCTCCTTGAATCTGCTCCCATACTTTTAAGTTTATCTAAAAAATGCTTTTGAATTGCATTCCAAAGAGGAAGTACCTTAATTGGGACCGGTTCTATAAGCCAGTACACAGCAAGTCCACGTCCAGTAAATATAGCAAAGCTTGGTTCTGGAATATCCTCACCAAAATAATCATTTTCAAGTATTGCAAGTACTTTTTCGTGATCATATGTCTTTAAATTTTCAATATTATAATAATCTATATCTATGTACAGTGCATTAAGCTTTCTTATATTTTCAACCTTTCTTCTTGGCATAAAGAAAGAGTTGGGCGTCATATATATGTTTGCATTAAGACTTATAGCCTTTCCTATGTTATAAGTTAAATCACCAACTTTATAATGGTATTGATCATATTCCTTATCTTTCTTTGCAGCTATAGCAATAAAACCATCATCTTTAGTATGTAATATAGATATATTTTTTATTGCCACCTCTTTATATTTAGGATGAATACTATCCTCTAATTCTTCTGTAAGTCTTCTAATTGAGCTAAGCAAGTGTATTCCCCCTTGTTTTTTATATGCCTTAAAAAAACAAAAAACTTATAAATGTATTTGTAAACATTTATAAGTAAAAATCACTCACTTATTGACTTAATGTGTCGTATATTGTACAATTTATGTCATATAAAACAATTAAATAATAAGTGAGTGATTCACTAAATGCGTGCTCCCTATTATGTATCTAAGTTTGCGAGGCTCAAAATACACTATGGGGGCTTGTTTTTTATATACATTCATTTCTATTATATAATACAATATTATGTAGGGTTATACAACTTTTTACATTTTAATTAAGATTTTCTATAACCTTTTCTTTTTTCACTTAATTTTAGGATTGTGCACTAAAAATACCGTATATTCTTTTTTGAATAATACGGTATTCTTTTTAAGTTATATTTAATTTTATCTTGGTAATATTTTAAAATTAGTTCTTTAACTTACTCGATAAACTGGTATTTGCAACTTTATTACATCTCAACTATCTTTCTAACTGTGTTTGCCGTTCTGATTGTCAGCTTGCTACTAATGTTTGCCTTAGCTGTCTTCGACCACCAATTTGTCTTTTGATAATCCTTTCGACTAAAAGACCAGAATACTGCTTTTTTGTAGTTCTTTATCTTTTCAAATTCTTCTTTAGGCTCTCCTATTTCACTAAATACATCAGTAAATGTTGTCGGCAACATTATAAAAATCAGATTATCGTATATTTCCTTGTTTTCATTTCCCCACCAGTCAGGAGCATTATATAATATATCTTCCAGTTCTTCTTTTAATATGACAAAAATCGGTATTTCCAAATCAAACCTGTCTTTTATCATTGTTTCAAGCTGACCAGAAAAATCTTCTTTGTAATCCTCATCACTTGAAAAGATGACATTGCCGCTGTTCAGATATGTCTTAACTTCTAAAAAACCAAGTTCTTCAAAACCTGCCTTTAATCCAGCCATTGGAATCTTATTTTTGCCACTTATATTGATGCCCCTTAAAAATGCAATATATCTTTTCATATAAAAAAGTCACCTCATCAAATTCTAAATTTATCGCTTAGTAAAAAACTATAAACTCATATAATAATACAATTATGAGTTTATTATAACATATTTTTATAGCACCGTATTATTCAATTTTCAAAGATCAATTTTCTTAATTAGTTCGAAATATTTACATATTATACAATAACAATACCGTAAATTAATCATTTCTTTTGACAATGTAATGATTAAGAATTAACTAACTAAAAGTGCTAACAATATAGCCACACAAATTGTCCCAATCAATGCAAAAATATTAAGGATTTTATTTATTTTAAAATTTGTTTTTAATAATCTACGAAAAACAAAATAAATTGCAATTCCAATTATTCCTCCAAGAGTATTTCCTATAAGATCAGTTATATCTGATGCACCTATTGCGAATATAAACTGTAATACTTCATAAAGTAAACTTACACCTGCTATTGGCGCAACTTTCTTTAAAAAAGACCAATGGTTTTTCAACATACTAACATAAAGTCCAAATGGAACAAATACAAGTATGTTATCATATATTTCTGAGAATTCAATCCTGTTATTCACTATTACTGATTCTTGAAATGGAATTAAGTTAACACTTCTCAAATAGTCTAATTCTTGAATTGAAAATTGCATTTTAAATATTATAATCCAAGTTAATATCAGCAAATACACTACCAGCAAGCAAGTTGTTAGTAATTGTTGCTTTGATTCCTTATTTTCCATATATACCCCCCCATAACATTTTTTATTATTCTAATTGATTTATACTTAAATATAATGTAATTATTGAATCACTATCCATTTTTTAGTTTACTATTACAATAGTAATTATCCATTAATATTTAATTAAAAATATCTTAATAATTATATAAACGCAAAACAAATATCTATTTGAAGGGAGTAATAGTAAGAATAAAAATAGTATTGAACATATTACCTTAGATTTGGATGGACACTACTTTTTAAATTATACTCAGTCAGTTGATGAAATAATTAACTTTTTAAAAACAATACTATAAACGGTCGTTTGTGGTGCTATTACAAAAAAATAAAACAAGGGCATTTCTACCCTTGTTGATAAACAATACAATAATGTTGTGACATAAATGCAAATTCAGATTATTTTTTTATCAAAGGTATTTGTAACTCGGTAAGCCATTCATCTTCGTTTTCTTTATTCCAAATACCATCGATATAGTTTTCTCGTGGACTGTCAACAATTACATATCCATTATCTTCACTCCACTTAAAAGCAAATGCATATGCCTTTGCAAGTCCAGCATATGCTCCCTTGTGCATAACGGAAACTGCAGATACACTTTCAATCTTACTAAATTTAATATCGCCAGTTTCTTTACCCATTTTTTCTACTGCTTCGCAGAATTCAATGTTAATATCTTTATCTTTGTATTCATTGTCAAGATACTTGATGAAACAATACGCAGGAACAGTACATTTTAATTCAGGATTTGCCGTAGTAATTTCTTCTCCAATTGCCGGTATGAGTTCAAAATATGAGTCATAACTTGGCACTGTCATCCTCTTTGAATAGACGATACACTCTGGTAATTCTTTTAAAATTGCTTGATAATTCATAATTAACTCATCCTCTTTCCCTTGTAATATAAATTCAATTCGAGAGAGCTGTGCATTACTTTCAGCGATAGTATCTTCAATTTCACTTTTTCGTTTTTCCAAAATTAATTCTATGCAGTGTCCAGATATAATCAGCTTGATTTCATCAATTGATAGACCAATTTGGCGAAAAGACTGAATTTTGTGAAGTTGTACTAATTGTTTCGTTGTATAAAAACGATAGTTTGTTTCCTCATCCACAAATTCAGGTTTTAATAAATCAATTTCATCATAATACCTTAATGCTTTTACTGTAGTTTTCGTAAGTTTGGAAAATTCGCCTATTCGAAACATATCCACATCTCCTTTCCTTGTAAATTAAGATTACAGTATCCTCTAAAGGGAGTGTCAATAGGTCTTTTTATATTATTATATAAATAAATTTACTTCATTTTTTTACAATTGAGAATTAACTTACAAGTAAAGTATATCAGTATATATCATATGTCACTATTATCTAAAGTAAATTTTAAAAATTATCTATTAAAATGGTTTTTACAAGAAGTGGCAGTTTTAAGTTAATAAAAAAACTTTTAATATTACATAATATGGGAAGTGCCCCGTTTTTACATGAATGGTTGCCGTACCCCACTACCGGATTTCTATTTCACAAGTTGTTCTATATTTATTGTTTAAATTTCTTTTTTCACTGAATATTAGAATTTGTACGTACAAACACCGCAAAATTCAATTTGTGAATAATACGGTGTTTGCAATAAACATTTTAAGTTTAATAGTAAATAATAAATGATATGGCATAACTTGAGTTAAAATCATATTACTTCAAAGCTATAAATTAAAATTTATAAGCTATGCATTGTTTTTATACCTTCATTTTTTATTCTACTTAATAGCAATATATAAATAACAATGTGCTTTTCCATCTTTCGTATATTCACCAGGAACAGTGCTTTCATAATCCTTGGTAAAGGCTCTGTTTATATTTCCTGCTTTTTGTTCACTCAATACCTTTTTCCATGCCTTTTTTGAACATACATCTATTTCTCCAGTATCATCTTTTTCATCATATTTTTTATACAAGCCTTCACTCACTTTTCTTTCTATTTCTTGAAAAAAGTCAACTGTTACAGCCATTATGGTATAATCATAATCTCCATTTTGATCATTAGAATAGTTACTGTATTTTGAAACTGGAGAAATGCCTTTTAGAAATCTATGATCTGTATCAAAAAGAATTGGTAGTTTTCCACTCGCAACATCTTCCCAAATTTCATTAATTATTTTTGTTCCTTCTTTAGAATTATTCATTCTTATTGTTAGTTCTTTCAATTTATAAGTCATAGTTTTCTCATCCCCTGTACATAATTACTATTTTGTTACGCTAATTTATGTTAATTATATCATTAATAGTGCGATATCCTAATTTAATGAACCGTTCCAAAAATATTAAGAATTATGCAACCTGCAATAATAAGTATTATACCAATAACTCCAATTGCACTAATGGTTTCCTTAAAAATAAATATGGACATCAATGTGGAAGCTACGATTCCTGCTCCACACCAGGTTGCATAAGCAATACCAAGATTAAGCTTTAATAAAGCTTTTGAAAAGCAAAAAAAGCAGATGATATATATTGCAATACATGAAACTGTAGGTAAAAGCACAGTAAATCCTTTAGAATACTTTATAAATGCTGTGCCTACTAATTCAAGAACAATCGCTACTAATAAAAATAAATAAGACATAATTTATTTCCTCCTCATATATACTTCTTTTTAACTGAATTTATAAATTATGCTATCTTATCATTCATATTATCCCATCCCATTCATTAAAAAATCCCCCATATATTTATGTCGAGATTTAACTATTTTTTCAGATTCATTTATTATTATAGATTCATGTTACTAAGATTACAATCTCTTACTATTAATTACTGAAACTTATTAATTTAGTATAACTAATGTTAATATTTGTTTGTTATCTCAACATTTTTGTTTTCATTAATTGAAAGT
Source organism: Clostridium cagae (assembly GCF_900290265.1). Lineage (NCBI taxonomy): Bacteria > Bacillati > Bacillota > Clostridia > Eubacteriales > Clostridiaceae > Clostridium > Clostridium caccae. The sequence continues at coordinate 9,377 of NZ_OKRA01000005.1, read as the reverse complement.
TTTATATTACCTTCTGCATCTTGTAAGACGTATCTAGATAAAAGAATGCCTTTAAGTTGTATTTTAATTGTTTATATATTAAAAGCACAAGAAAACAGAGATTGTAAGCAAGAAGAAAGAGAACAAAATTATCAAAAAATTGACTATTTAGAAGACAATAATATGGATATGGCTGAAATAAAATTCCCATTTGCAGAACATTTAGTTAATGGGAAAAAAGTAACATTTGTTATTGGAAGGGGAATTTTGGGTAGTTTTCATCCTAAAAACTGTGGCGGTTGAATGACTAAAAACTAGCAATAAAAAAAATCAACTAAATTTATTAGTTGATTTTTTTTATTGCAAATATGAATTTTTTATAAAATCGAAATTTAATTTCAAATTTTTTACTTTATAGTATTTAATAGAATCATTTGAAAGATTCATAATTGCAATATTATTTTCATCAAAAATAAAAATACTAAAAACTAAGGTTTTCTTCTGATAAAATTTTATTAAAAGAAAACCTTTTGAATCTTTAGATAAAGCATTATTATATTCTTTAACTTTTACAGTAGAAAAAAAGTTAAAAAACTCATTAATTTTTTCTTTATCATCAATAAAACTTTCAAAATCATCAGAAGATGAATTACATTTTAAACTATCTACACCTTGTATGTCATAATTTTGTACTATTAATTCATTTAAATCAGTAGTTTTATAATAAAAATTTAAAAAAATTAATAATAATATTAATATACTAAAAAAAATAATAATAAATTTTTTTCTAATATAATCTCCCCCTCCATTTTATGTCTTGGCGTAGGTTTTGTCGGATATGAATTGCCATTTTTATCATAAGTGTACTCCATATTATCTAAACTGTCGTCCAACAACACAAAATTATCAAAAAATTGACTATTTAGAAGACAATTTTACTCATTCCCATATCGGTACACAGATAAGATTCCATATTTATAATTTTAAATAAAGCAAAATATTCACAAGCTTCAGAATCAAATCTTTTAGAGAGAATAGGACATTCCTCAAGCATAATCCTTTTTTCTTTTAGATCCTTTGTTTCTATTGCCTTTCCGCAAATTACCTTTATTACCCAATTTACATAATTATATCTTTATTGTACCATATTATCCCAATATGGTATTATTCAATTTTCAAGAACGTGTGTTTATTTACTACATCAAATATACATTTTATCTAAGTATTGAAGAAATAAAAAAATCACACTACTCATTTATTATTTTGAATAATGTGATATTTTAATCTGCTATTTATTTAATAAGGTCACTAATAAACTGGAATTTGTTGGATTAGTATTATGCTCATACTCTATCGTATTCCAAAATACAACAATGAAATCACCCCAAGCACAATCCGATACCATCCAAACACCTTAAAGTCGTGTTTTTTGATATAGCTCATTAAAAATTTCTATAAAATCTAATTCCATTATTTTATATCCTCCCTTTTGAAATGGTGAACTGTTGCAAGAAATCCAATTGCAGATACGAAAACAATAATACCCACCGAAAGTAGAATTGGATAACCGGTACTTTCTATTTTCCCTTTTAACAAAAAGAAAGTTGCTGACCAGGGATATAGTGCGCCAAAATCTTGATTACAAAGAGCTGCACTACCCATAACAGCCACGGCGGAAGCAACTACTGGTGCAACCAACCCCTTTGTTTTTTCAGCAATAAAAGCAAAGGGCGAGATTGTTAAAAACATTAACACACTACTCATCAAAAAGTTAAGAAGCCATTCACTGGCAACAATGAAATCATAGCCATCCATACCTATGAAAATGTGATAAAGTCCTAATAAAACAAGGATACCCGTCCATGTAACAAGGGTTAGCATTACGATCCAAAGAAACAGGACACAAAATTTTCCAAGCACAAATGCTGTTCTTGAAACAGGTATTGGCAATACGGTTTTCAAACTGTTCTCTGTGTATTCCCTACTGAATAAATAAGCGGTAATCGCTACATAAATCATCATATTTGTTAGTAGCATGATGTAAAGCAGGCTGTCGCTATATATGTCAGATAATGTAAAAGCCAATTCTGGATGTTTAAAATGTGTTTGTAGTGCTTCTATCAGCATCATGCACGGTGTGGAAAGCACTCCTAAAACACTAAGAAGTAGCATATTTGAACGCCTTAATTTTAATAATTCACAGTAGATAAGATTAAGCAATACCGCCACCTCCAATTAGTTCTGAAAAGTAATCTTCTAAATTTTCTTTACTTAGATTAACCTTGGTTACCAATAGGCCATTTTCAACAAAAGTTTTATTGATTGCCCCACAGTTATGAGTACAATCATAAATTTTAATTGTATTGTCATGTACAGAACAATCTGTAATCTGATAGCACGTTTCTAAAAGCTTTAGAGCAACGGATGGCTTGGATACAGCAAATTCAATATACTGGCGATTACGTTTATGTAACTGCTCCATTGTTACTTCTTCTATGAGCTTGCCCTCATTCATTACACCTATAATATCCGCAAGCTGCTCGATTTCGCTTAGAATATGGCTGGAAATCAGAATCGTTGTGCCTTTCTCACGGCATAGTGTTTCCAAATAATTTCGCACCACGGCAATACCTACTGGATCAAGTCCGTTAATTGGTTCGTCTAAAATTAAAAGCTCTGGCTCATGCATAACTGCAGCCGCTATTCCAAGACGCTGTTTCATGCCAAGAGAATAGTTGCCAAAGGTCTTTTTAGTTTCATATTCAAGTCCTACAGTTTGCAGGGCAGCTTGTACGCTTTCTTTTTTATGTCCTCCTCTAAGCCTTTCCAAAATTTGTAGATTCTCTTTACCTGTTAGATTCTCATAAAATCCAGGTGTTTCGATAATAGAGCCTATGCGGTGATAAGTTTCTTTTGAGCTTTGTTTGCAATCCTTTCCGAACAATTCTATTTTTCCATCTGTGGGAGTGGTAAGTTTTAATATCATGCTCATAATTGTGGTTTTACCTGCACCATTCCTGCCAAGCAAACCATAAATTTTACCTTTCGGAACGTGAATATTAACCTTATCAACAACGGTAGATGTTCCGTAGGCTTTTGTAAGATTTCTCGTTTCAATAACATATTCCATAATCATCTTTCCTTTCAACCTTTTCACAGCATGCATTTTGTGCAACTGCAATTTCAGTATCTCTTGGAATGAGTAAAAGAGCAAGAAACCTATGGTCACAATGAAAAAAAAGCCCTGACACTTTTCGTGTCAGAGCCTATTTTCAAGGGTTTATGGCGTTTTTCACTTTGTTGGACCACGCTTTACCAATACAAATATCTTCATTAAAAATAACAAAAATAAAAGCATGGTTACATATGGCTCCCTTGCTGCTGCAAAGAAACAGATTGCCACAGCCTCTAATGCAATGGAGAATTTTCCAGTAAGGCTGCACCATGACTCTTTTTCAAAGTGAGCAAATAGAAGCCCAATGATACCAAGCCCGATAATTGAAATAAAAACAGTCCAATAGATGATAAGATTCACCCTTGTTGTCTCGGTGAATGACAAAAGATTGACAGCATAAATATATGTACCATCCGATTTTCCATACATCGGTAGAATAATAAATGCAATCACCATTACATCCAATATTCCGTAGATTAGGTTATAAATCCGCCCAACATTAGAACGATTTTCTGTTTCTGCAAGGCTTATCAGTTCCTCTCCCGATAACAATTCATCAATAGAAACTGAAAAAAGTTTTGATATAGATTTAAGCGACTCAATATTTGGATAGCCCTTACCACTTTCCCATTTTGACACAGCTGTTCTTGATACATATAGTTGCTCTGCAAGCTGCTCCTGCGTTAAATTATTCTGCTTTCTAAGCTGTTGCAGTTTCTCGTTAAACTCCAAAAATATTCCGCCTTTCCCCTGCACCGTAAAATAAGAGAATTAGATAAATAATATTCGGAACAAATTCCAATTTATTTATCTAATCTAAGTAAATTATAATATAACCCCACTTAAGTTATGTTAATTCAAACCTGAAATTTTCACAACAAGAAATTTACTTCTTTATGTAATCAGATGCTTTATAACTTAATAATTAAATAATCAAAGGTATTGTTTATTATAGCAATACCTTTACTAATTCACTTAATTTTAAAATTACAACGCAAAAAATACCACAAATTCATCTCTGAATAATGTGATATTTTAATCTATAAACTATATTAATATTCTACTAATATTCTTGCTGGGAAAGCATCTAATCCTTCTATCTTCATTGGTAAACAATAAACCTTAAAATTTTCTTCAGGTATACTATCAAGGTTAGCCAAATTTTCTATAGCATAAGTTTTGTTTTTACCTAAATAAACATCTACAATTCCATGATTTCTTCCAACGCCTAAACCTAAAGCATCTATACCTATCATATTAACTTTTTTATCAACTAAATATTCTATAACTTCCATAGACACTTCAGGATGGTTATTATATTTTTCTTCGTCTTCAAAATACTTATCCCAACCAGTTTGAAAAAATACATAAACACCTTCTTTAATACGGCTAATATCTAAATCACTCAAATTAATTGGCCTATCTACTATATGTGAAACGTTAAACTTTATTCCTTCTGATATTAATCGTTCATTTTCTATTGATACATCTGCACCCATTACATCAATATGAGTGCCTATATTGTGAACATCACACGAAAAAGAAGTTGTGGTATACTCACCACCTTTTGAAAAACGCGTAACTTTTTGAACTTTTAAAGGCTCTGAACCAGCCCTATAAACTCTCCCTATTCTAGTTGTTTGTGTAATATCAATTATCATATAAAATTCCGCTTTCTATTATACTGTATTTATATTTTCATATAATATAACATTTTTTATATCATAGCACTATTCAATTCTCAAAGAACGAATTTTTACTTTAATATACTGGTAAACAAATTTCACAATGATGAATTTTTGACCATTTTTTAAATTGTTAAATTTACTACTTATATTTTGTCAAAAACATAACAAATAAATATCACATTATTCATTTGTTATTTTGAATAATGTGATATTTAAAACTATTATTTATTTTTGATTGTTTAGGCTTTTAAAAAATTATTTAATAAAAAACTCTAACTAATGTGGAGATACAAGCTTCAATCCTACTATTCCTACTATTATAAATCCAATACAAATTATCCTAGTTATATCAATTGGTTCTTTAAATAATATTATTCCTAAGATTAAAGTACCAATTGTACCAATTCCTGTCCAAATTGCATACGCTGTGCCTAAAGGAAGACTCTTTAGCGCTAATGATAGGAAATAGAAACTTGCTATCATACCTACTATTGTAAATATACTTGGTGTAAATTTTGTAAAACCCTGTGTATACTTTAATCCTATCGCCCACCCAACTTCAAATAAACCTGCAATAATTAATGCTAACCATGTCATAACTTTCACCCTCCTTGTAAAATATATAAAAATAAAAAAGCCACGGTCGATATTATGAAATATCTCCCAGGCTTTTATCCCTCCGTGAACACAGTAAACTGTGCGTTTTATCTTGGACCAGACCAGTCATATATTGAAAACTGCGGAACCCTATAAAACTTTAAATTATTAATATTTTATATATAAATAATATATTAACATATAAACATATAGTTAGTCAATGGACCTTTTCATTTCATAACTTCTTACAATTATACAGTAATTAGACCATAAATTGTAAATATAACATTATTCAATTTTCAAAGAACACTACATTTTTTACTTACGCCCTTTCTATACTCTCTAGCATCTCTATATTACTACTATTCTATACAGTTATATTAGTATTTACTATCTATACTATAATCACTAAAGATAACACAATATCTACATATTGAGTAGTATTTTAAATAAAAAAATATCGCAAATCTATTCTTCCTTCTGAATAGTGCGATATTCTAACTCTATTAAATTTTTAGACATAAAATTACTTATATTCTACTCTACAAATTGGAATTTGAATAATTGCCAGTCTTTCACAAATTAAATTTAAAATTAATTTTTTAAAATTCTCTTGAAAAAATAAAAAAATTTCTTTATACTAAATAATATAAAAGTATTAACGCGTATAATTGTTCAGCGTGAAATCAAGTAATTGGTTTCACGCTTTATTTTTTGTGTAAAATGTTTTAATTGACTAAGAAAAGAGGGACATGTAGTATGGAATTTCACATGAAATTACCAAGAAACAAGAAGGAGTTTGCATTATTTTTGTTAATTATTGCAATTATATCAGTAAATATAATTGCACCATTGATTACTTGCTTTGAAGTTGGGTTTCATATGTATGTATGGGCAGATGCAATAAAAATAATTCCTTTTATTTGGATTTGCGTGATTGCCTTAGTTTTAATCACATATAAACCTGCTGAATGGTTAACAGCAAGAATAGTAGATAAAGGAGATAGTTTTAATTCACATATAGTTATAAATATTTTATGTACGGTATTTTTAATGTCAATATTTTTAACTGTAATTGGTACATGGATAGGAAACAGGCAAGTGAGTATGGAGCCAATTCGAATGTTCTTTTATAAGTGGCCACGTAATATTGCAATTTCCTTTGCAGTAGAGGCATTCATTGCACAGCCAATAGCAAGAACTGTTATGTTAAAAATGCATCAGATTAAAGATAATAAAAGTATATTAGAATAGTAAAAGACTGCTTCGGCAGTCTTTTTATTCTTTATTACAAATGCTTCTACTAAATTTTCTATACAAAAATAAAGAGTCATAACAATTAAAAATCATTACAACTCTTTAAATTCATCCCTTTTCCATGTAATACTAGCTAAAAACCCTCATGATAATAAAATCATTTTATATAATATTCTTTGCAATATTACCAATAAATCGCTCAAAATCATCAATATTATTTTGAACAATATCATATATCATCTCATCATTAATATCAAAGTACATATGCACTATTCTATTTCTAAACTTAGCCATATTAAAATATATTAGTACATCTTTTTCAGCTATTATCCTATTATCAAATAATATTTGAAAGTGTTCCTTATTATCCTTTGGTCTTCCCCATCTGTTCCTAGCAATCAGATGACTAGCTATATCTAACATTGCTTCTATACTTACTTGTAATAAATATTTAGCACTATCAACCTTTGTAAAATCATCTATAAAGATTCGTTTATCAAATTCTCTTAATTTCTTCAATTTATTTAGACAAGTATCCATAAACAATAACTTTTGGTCTATTTTATTTTTATCAAATTCCATTACCCGTTTCTCCTAACTCCATAACTTTCATAAAAATCCTTCATAAATCTATCTAAATAATATTTTTCATCTCTATATTTATTGAAAACTTCTTCCATAAAGTCGCAAACTTTATAATAATCTTTTTCATAAATGCTTCTACCCTCATCTATGACCTTAAATTTTAATGTTATAGGTGCAGATAAAAGATTAATAGTATCAATATTGTCAAAATCAAGGATTTCACTAATTCTACATGCTATATCCATTTCTTCCATAATACCAATTGACTTCTCAAATAATAAAGCAATATCAATATCACTGTCTTCTCGTTGATATTCTGTTCCATAAGATCCAGTAAACCATGCTGCAACTATATTATCGTTAGATTTAAAATAATTCTTTAAATCATTTATCTTATTATCTATATTAATCATCACTTCACCCCTTTAAGTATCAAAATAAGTTTCTATTTCAATTATAACCTATATTATTTATTTTATAAACTAATGGAAAACACATGAACTTTGGGATTTAATTCATCTCTATCCTTTATTCCATGATCATCAGAAGTAATAGAATAGTAAATTCTTATTTTATTAATATCTTCTATAGTACAGCTCTTATTTACTAAAGCAAGACTATCCACTTCCTTCAAAAACGGAAATTATTTCTTAAAGCATTGCACCTTCATAAAAACTTGTTGGCATTTTCTCAAAGTCGTACTCTTTTAATTCTTCTAAATTGATGTTAGCATGAGCTGCTTCATGACACATTAAGTTACTATTTTCTCCAAAATGAACAAGAATGATAGGCTTTCCAGTAGCATAAGCATGCCCTATTTCAAATGCTGTCCCAGAATCGCTATAATTACCGTGGTAAACAACTACAACACACTCACACCAATGTAAATGTTTAATATCTTCAGCGAAGGTTTCAATAGACCAAAGTCTTGTTCCAATATCATCTCTTTTGTTTTCTTCATCTTTTAATCTAGGACTAAAAACATGTAAACCTTTCTCAGCAAGAATTTCTTCTACTGCTTTTACTGCATCTAACTCTTTTTCATTAAAAAATGGGCTAGCTAAATATACTCTTTTCATATGTACACTCCTCTTATATCCATTGAAGATAAATTATTTTAATAATAGTATAGCATTTCTTTGAAACGAGTAAAGCCCTCTATTATTCAAACTTAAAGTGGGGTCTATTTTTTCTTTTTTGGTTTTGGTGCAGGAAGTTCATCATACATAGCTTCAAATAGTTCTGCTAAAAATTTTCTGTTATCTACATCATCAACTAACAGCATTTCTTTTGCTCCCTCATAAGGTAATTCATAAGAAACTGTTGACATAAGGGATTTTGCGGACTTAGTAGGTTTTACAAGGAATCTGTCATCATAAATTCCACCTACAATTTTCTCATTATAGTAGATAATAAATTCTCCCATCATAGCCCTATATGTGATTTTTTCTAATCCTGCTAATTGCTCTAATATAAAATCCAAATATTCTTTACTGGAAGCCATTTTATTTCCACCTTTCAAATTACCATTTTTCTATTGGTTAATTATAACATAAATTGTAAATATAATATTACTAAGTTTTCTATACAAAAATAAAGAGTCATAACAATTAAAAATCATTACAACTCTTTAAATTCAGGCTATTAATTTTTAATATTCTTACAAATTATGGTATAATTATACCATGATTATGTAAATTAGTACAGGCTATCAATTTTTTCTTTTCTTGCATATTTATTATTAGGCATTGTAAAATTAACAACTAATTAAAGATTTGTAGGATTTTTTGAACTAGACAAGGAAGTCAATGCAGTTAATTAAATATATTAAAAATGAAATAATTAAATCTTCAGAATATGAAATTATTGCTGAATGCTAAAAAAGGGGCTGTTGCAAAATGATTAAATTTTAATCAGGAGCGACGCTCCTTTTCCATTTAAAACAATAAATCTCCCAATAATTAAAAAATATATGCAAGACCCAAAATTAAAGTAATGGGGCTTACATCCTCTGGCATAAAGCTCCAAAGTTTTACCCCCTCATTATATAAATTAAAAAATGTGTACAATTATTTTGATTTTAATCTGGAAAAAAC